>JANOJH010000580.1:0-8465 GCA_031408135.1 Bdellovibrio sp.
ATATCGGAAAACGAAAGCTCAATATCATAGGTCAACTTGGCGACAACATGATGGTGCATAATTCAATGAAAATGAACAACCTGCTGAAAATCAAAAACAGCCAGAAAAAAGACTGAAAAAATTCAGCCCTGAACTATTCAGCTGTTCAGCGCAGCTACGGCTTGTACAAAATCTACTCCGGAGCGAACTACGCCCAAAGAATCTGCCAGTCAGTGCTTGATAAGCCTTTGAGCCTTTTTTTCTGATACTTAATTGCGCCTAAAGCTTCTTTTTCATTAAGTTGAATATAATTTCTGATAATTTTATAGGACTTCCAACCCCTTACCACTCTTGAGAAAGGGCGGTACTTCCAAAGATTCGGGGTATCGGTCACGTGAGCCAACAAGCCCGCATTTTCAAATCTTTGGGCAATTTGGCCGGCAACGACTCTGAAAAAATGGTGATAGTGCTTTTGTCTCGAGGTGCGAATGAGCAAGTGAATGTGATCATTCTGCACCGAAAGCTGTTCGATCTTCACCGCAAAATATTTGGCATATTTTCCGATTACCTTAAGTATCAGTTTAAAATTCTGGGGTGCGCGAAGGCTTTTAAGGCGTAACTGATTTGGCGCCACCTTAAAAACGGTATGCAAGGGTTCTTTGCTTGAAAGAGGGCGTGTGCCCCGCCCGCTTCTTTTTTTACGTAATTCTCCGCCGTAAGAAAGAGTTAGCACTCCGCCGGAGCTAAAGAAGGAGCGTTGTTTGTTGGAACTGTTGCGACGATGACCGATACCCATACCGATTACATACATCAAAAAACAGGGCCGCTTCTTTGCTTCGTAAAGTCAGTTAGGGGCGAAATTTCGTCCGAAGGCCGTCCGAACGAAAGCTTAGAAGTCTAAATTGCCGATTGTAAAACTAGCCCACAAATTATTCAGAGGGACCCTTTTAACAGTCTGATTTGTAGTGGAATTAATTGAGTTCGCTTGAAAACTAATTTTATGGAGGATAGAGATACTAGGTTATTTGCTGGGAAATAAGGGTAAGGATATCGAAAATCAAACTAACCAATCTCAGAAATAAAAAACCAGTAAGCCGCGTGCGCCCAAGCCGGTTAAAGAACTTTGTTGAGCCGTCGTATTGACCTGTTGATAGGTACCATAGAGCTCACCCCGCAGGGCTGTGGTCGAGGTTCCTACGAAATAACTGAAGAAGCCACCGAAATTGGTCTGTAAAGTTGAAACACTGCCGCCGGCTGTTGAGCTCGGATAGGATGTCGAGCCGATTCCCACCAATGCAAACGGGCCATAGATGGTTTTCTTGGGATCGCGATTGGGAATTAAATTATAGTCGAAGTAACCGCCACCGAGCATGGTCGTGGTGGCACCGGCCCCCTGATCCAGGCTTGTCGCTTCAAAAAATGCCCCAACTTCAAGAGTGGAAAAATTCCACCCGTAACGGGTCTGCAACGATAATCGATTCTGCGATAGGCTGTCGGACCGCAAAAAGTCAAGTTGGCCGCCAATAGTAAGCGAGTTGCGCCTCGAAAGTAAAACACTGGATTTGTAATCTACATTCTGTGAGACCGGCTCGGTGACGAGTTCGTAAGTCTGGCCTTCTTCAAGTGGGGTGATAGTTTCAATCACGGCCTGAGTGCCTTTAATTTTCTTTACTTTTACTTTTTCAGCAAAGACCGGTTCTGCGATCAGCATTAATAGCATTAAAACCGGCAATGAAAACGAAATTAATGGCGTGAAGTTTTTCATAGTCTCATTATGGGAAATTCTCATTTAAACCTCAAGTCCAGTCCATGCAAACCCGATAAATTAACCAGGTGGGGAACTGCATGGCTTGGGGCGATATTCCTGATTGGTCATATGAGTCGGTAAAGTCTTTAATGGAAGCGCTGAAAGCAGTTGAACCGAGCACCTATAATCACTGCCTCCGGGTCGGAGAATACAGCCGCAAGCTGGCCGCCGCAATGGGCATGAATGAATTCGAACAAAAAGTTGCCGAGTTCGCAGGAATCCTGCACGATATCGGTAAAATCGGAATTGAACACAACATTCTCTTAAAACCCGGCAAACTGGATGCACACGAACTTGATGTTATGCAAAGTCACAGCATTATCAGTGAACAGATTATTCAACCGTTTGCCACACATCCTTTTTTCAAACAGATTCTTCCGGCGGTCAGAGGCCATCATGAACGCATCGACGGCCAAGGCTATCCGGATAAATTAATGGGCGATGAAATTCCGCTGATCGCGCGGGTTATACTTATTGTTGATACCTACGACGCGATGTCGGTGGACCGTGTTTATCGCAAAGGCCTGAACGACGAAATTATTTATGCCGAACTTCGACGCTGTTCAGGCACACAATTCGAACCCGAGCTTGTAAGGATTTTTCTGGCTGTTCATGCCAGTTGGAGTAAGCAAAAAGCCAATGTCGAAACCTTCCGTCACATCACCCGCAAAGTGGCTTAACCAGTGGCTTAACCAGTGGCTTAACCGCCGCTGGTCTTTGGTCCTTCGGCTACTGTCGAACTTTTTGACTATGACCGAACTCGCCCTGTCCATTAAGCCTTAGACATATGATTGTCGTTTAAACTGATTTAATCCGTTATAAGGCTGGAATATTTATCGCAAGTTAATCCGTATTATGCGTTTTCACAGTCGCCATCATTCAAAATGTATTGCTGCCATTTTTGCGCTCTTGATGCTGGCGTCGGTAAGTGCTTTCGCCGAAACTACAGGTACTTCGATCGTTAAAAACAAATCTAAAAAAGACTCTGAAGCACTTAAAACAATTATCGAACTTGATCTTAAAGCCATTTCCTATGCCGAAGCTTCTATCGTCGACAAAAATTCACAGCAACAATTTCAAGTGGGACTCAGTTTAAAAAAGCAAGGCACATTCTTTACGGAATCAAACCTGATCCTCGGCACTTTTTCAGAGCCCGGTAGCGTGTATTACGCGTTTCCACAGGCTTTTTTAGGTTATGGCAGTGCAGATGCTAACCTTGCGTTCGGCCGTAAAAAAAATAATCTCAGTGCTGCCGATAGCGTTTTCAACTTCGCCCTGCTCCAGTCGGGTTTCAGTAATGACAACATTAACTTCGTTGAGGGCGGGCTTACCGGCCTGCACGTCCATTATTTCACCGGAAATTTCGGGCTAAACGCAGCATTTATGCCGATCTTCATTCCGAACCAAGGCCCTCAGACTAAAATCGAAGACGGCAGAGTCATTTCATCGAATCGTTGGGCATCGTCGCCACCGCCGACTTTTAAAGAGGGTAGCCAAGAGAAAAATATTAACTACGCCATCCGCGATTACAGTTTGTTCGAGACGATATCGAACAGCGGCTTCATGCTGCAGGGTTATTTCGGTAAAAACAAAGCCCGACCGGTAATTTCGGCAACCTATGCTAAAAAACCCGTAAACGAAATAGCACTTTCGCGCGACATGTATCAGGATATTTCTACGGCAGAAGGTTTTGTTTATCTTACACCTGTAGTCTTGAGTCACGAGGTACAGGCGATTGACATAAATCTCGATTACGAAAATATCAATACAAGTTTTTCCTATTTGGCAGATCAGCCCACGAATGTTGTGGCGAAAAGTCCTGAAGCCATTCAGAACCTCAGCCCGCTCAGTATCATCAGTTTTTATGCCTCACTTGATCTGGGCGAAGTACTTCGGAGAAAAATGAAAATTTATACGGCGATCGCGGCCATTTCAGGCGGCGAAGTCCGCGATCTCGATAGCCAAGGAAAAGAAAGCGACGTCAGTATTGTCAATTCGCGAACACTTTATAAAAAGCCGTTGCGCTTCGGTGTGAACGGCGAAGCTATTCTTCTGAGTAACTCGGCAATTGAAACCGACGTTGCAA
Source organism: Bdellovibrio sp. (assembly GCA_031408135.1). Classification (GTDB taxonomy): domain Bacteria; phylum Bdellovibrionota; class Bdellovibrionia; order Bdellovibrionales; family Bdellovibrionaceae; genus Pseudobdellovibrio. Next base: position 3,873 of record JANOJH010000580.1, read on the forward strand.
TGACATACGACCAGGAACTGAAGGGTTCACTTCTTTCAGTCGTTATGAAGTATGTTGCAATGAAAAATCTGAAGGTCAGCCTTGGCGCTGATATCATCGGCACCGAAGGTGAGCTGCCGACTTCGGCTAAAGGCAATTTCCTCGATCAGCATAAAGCCGACGACCGGTTCTTTGCAGGGGTCGGTTATGCTTTCTAATTATTATAATATTTCACTTGCAGTCGTGCTGTTCTTCACACTTGGGTGCGGCCTTAAGCTCGGCGAAAAAAATAAAAACGCAAACGTGCTTGAAATAAAAAGTGCCTCTTGTCTGGAAAAATCTGTCAGCCAGCTGAAGCTGTTCTTTGCCGGTGACGCAACTAATGAGCAGGTGTCGGAATCGTTTATGTGTCTGCAGGATGTGCTGCTGGCCTTTAAAGACAAAGTCCGCGGCAAAGAGATGGACAGCTATACGCCGGCTGAAATTGCCGGATACATTGCAAAAAAGTTTGCAAAAGATGGCGGCGGTGTCCTCAGCACCGGTCTGCTTGTCGAAATAATGAAATTAAAGGTTATACTTGTTGGCGGTGGTGAAGACAAGCTGACCAAAAACGAAATTCAGGCGCTTTCAAGTATTATCGCGCGACTCAAAAATGATGTTGTTAAACTGAACCCGCACATGAAAATAATCGTTTCGAAGTGGAAGCCTGAGGCGCAATCTGAAATGAAAGAGAAGAAGTTTCTCGAAGCTAAAGCTGCATTTGAAGGCTTCCTTAATCGGGTTGCTTTGTTACTTGCCTCATCAGGCCACCCATACGAGCTGAACAGTTTGCTGAATCTGGTAATCGAAGCCATTAAGAGCAACCCCACCGGCGCAGACACGGTTACCTTGATTAACAACGCCAGAAATTTCGTTATCAAATTTAAAATGACCCTCATTGGCGGTTCTGAAGCTCTGGCCGGCAAAGAATGGGTACCGTTCGCAAAAACGGTCAGCGAAGTTTTCTTTCAATCGTTGCGTTTAAAATACTTTTTAAATGAGCTGACCGATGAACAGGTTGCAGAAAAATTCAAAGTGTACGAATTGGTCGGAACGGATGTTTCGAACCTGCTTGCTGATCTTTTAATTTTTAAAAATGCAACCTTACTGAAAAATACGGAAATCATTGATTTATTAGAGGCCGCCAAACCGCTTATGCCATCGCTCGTCATCAACGCCGAACTTGTAAATCAGATCGGTAAACTCAAAGTAATGCTGCTCGGTAACCATGAAGACGGTAAGGGTGTACTAGCGTGGTCAATAAATGATTTTAAAAGCCTGAGTCTTAAGTTACCAGTGCTGCTGAAAAATGCCGGTGTTATTTCCGCAAATCTCAAACACCTCAAAACCAATAAAGCCGGTTTTAGAAAAAACGAAATTAAGTATGAGGATTTCAACAACGCTGAACTTCTGGCACATGCGGCGGTAAGCGAGATCAGTCTGCTTATTCAGGACAGCTATGATCTGAATGACTTACGTGAGCTGGCCGTAAACCTTTCAGAAACCTTGCTAAAAGACAAATTAAAATTACCCGAGAATTTCGCCGCACTTATGGAAGCTGCGAAAAGTGCAAAATACACTTTAACCGGCGACGCCGGCACACTTTTAACCAAGCAGAATATTCATTTATTGCTGAACGTGGGAATACATGGCTATACCAACTATGTAGAATTCGTAAATTTCGTCGGTGTATTCGTGCTTGAGGAAAAAGAATTCGCAGCCGCTTTCGAAAAGTTGTTCAGCAAAATCAAAGCAACCCTTGGTCTTGAACTGCAACTGAAAGCCTCGCATATGATTACCGCTGTAGAAATTTCGCAGTTGGTGCTAACAGCACAAAACCAGAAACTTCTGAAATCAAAATTTGGGCAAAAGAACTTAGATTCTTTGTTCAAAGGCCTTTTTGAAAACATCCTGAATCCGCCGGAAAACCGGCTGGCTAAAAAAGTGTTGCCGGGTTTGAATTCACAGGCACTGCAGGTTATATCAGAAGAACTGCACTTCTGGATTGCAAATCAACTGCTGATCGCTTCGGTTTTCGAAAATAAGGCCGAGTATTCAAAAGCTGAACTTTTAGCCGAACTTGCAAAGAAGAGCAGATCGGCCCACATTGAAGAGCTTACTAAAGTTGTAGCCGTTCCGGGTCTGATGAATTTCAACGATAAGGGCTATCTGAAAATTCTTACCGACACAAGCGGCCTTTATCACGTGAAGGATCTGAATAATACCAATCTGACCCGCAGCCTATCGCGCGTGTTGATCCGTGCTTACGCCAACGACCTTGAACGCGCAACCAAGCTTGGCGGCATTTTGCTCGAAGAAGCCCAATTCGCCTTTGATCAGTTAAAAGACTTCATTGTCAGCCTTGACCTCGTTGATCCGGCAAGTACAACATTTATTTCTTCCCGGTTCAGAGAAGCCAACTTGTTTTTAGGGCCTTCTAACGGGGATACCACGGCCAGCTTCGAAGAAATCAATCATTTGATCCTGCACATTCTTTCAGGCAAGCAACGGGCTGCCGCCGTTGGAACAGTGGCAATGCAAAAATGTCTGAAGGTTCCAAACGATTTAAATTCTAAAAACGAAGTCGGGCAAAACTGCCTGCTGGATATTTATTTCAACGAGGAAAATGCATTCGCAGATATGCCGGGCTTTGCAAAAATGAAAGTTGATAAAGACGAAAAGGGCGAACTTAAAATTTCGCCCGAGCAGAACAAAACTTATTACCTCAGCCTGCTGAAAGCGGCAGGTTATGTTCCCAATGATAAAGTGTCCGAAGAAGAACGCACGGTTATGATGGGCGATGCCAATCTGTTTCCGCATGTCGTTCAGTACGTCGAAATGATCTACTTTTCTCACGATTCAAGCCGCGACGGCTACCTTCAGAAAGAAGAAGGTATCAAAGCCTTTCCGGTTTTTGCCGAAGTGATGAAGCCGGTTCAAAAACAATTCAGCCTCGACGATAAAGAAATGATCGGGCTCTTCATCTGGCTTCTGAAAAAAGGCACGGTCTTTCCGATCAACAACATGAAAAAATTTGCGAAAGACCACGAGTGCAATCTGAATAATGACTCTAAAACCTGCACGCAAGACTGGACAGTCAATGCCTCGAGGGTTGATATCGGTAAGATTTTCAATCTGATTGCAATGCTGACTGCTCCTAAGCCGCCGCCGCCGGATGCAACGCCAAGCCCAAGCCCTTAATTTATTTCTTACGAAGTAACTGTGCGTTTTGTTGTTCGATCCGATTTAACTGGATTTTGATCTGTTTGAGATTCGCATTGATTTCATCGAGATCAACAGCGTCTTCATCGCCAGCTGCAGCAGCGGCTTTCGGCTGAAGATCGTCGCTCAATTCATTTTTGATAAACTTTTCTGATTTCTGCAACATGGCCGCGTAATTGTCCTTAGTCTTGGCAATACTGCTGATATATTCTTTGGCTTGAGTAATCGTCGGCGGAAATCGGCCCGAATGGATACTGATAAACGAAAAAAACATCACCACAAAAAGAAACACGCTTGCGAAAACCGAACTGATTACGTTTAGGATAAATTTTTTCATCGGCCTTAGAACTTATTTTTGAACATCATCGATTCAACCGGAATTGAAGACTTTGTGTTGTACTTAGCACTGGTTTTTTTATTATACAGATTATTGATTTCGCCGCTGACGACAAAATAGATCAGCTGACCAATCGGCATACCGGCATATACCCGAACCGGCTGTTTAACAGATATTTCTAACGTCCAATAATTGCAGAAACCTACATCGCCTTTTCCGGCCGTAGCATGAATGTCGATACCAAGGCGTCCCACGCTGGATTTGCCTTCTAAAAACGGCACATGAGCGTGCGTTTCGGTATACTCAGCGGTAACGCCCAGGTAGAATTTGTCAGGCATCAGCACAAAGCCGTCTTGCGGAATTTCGAAAGTTTTTATTTTATTATGCGCTCGAGCGTCTAGAATATCGGATTCGTAGCAGGCGAGTGTGCTGCCTAAGTGAACATCGTAAGAGTTCGTACCAAGGCATGATAAATTAAAGGGCTCAACTTTAATGAGCCCTTTTTCGATATGATTTAATATTTCTTTATCGGTAAGAATCATGGATAAAGATTATTTAGTTTCTCTATGAACAGTATGTTTCTTAAGATTCGGATTATACTTCTTTTTTTCAAGACGGCCCGGTGTTTTGGTCTTGTTTTTTGTTGTGGTATAACGAGATACCGGTTTGCCAGCAGCCTTAGCTTCTGTGCACTCTAAAGTAACGATTATGCGACCTGATTTCTTTGCCATGATATACCTCTTAAATAAATTCCAAAGACCTTCTTTTATAAATATGTGACACCGCTTCGTCAATCGAATATAAGAACTTCCATGTGATTTTAGGGGGATTTATGGCAAATCAGATGCTTTTGCTGCTATTAATATCATTGTTCTATGCAAATTCAGCCTATTCGCAGCTTTTTGATGGCAAAACCCAGACTCAAACAAGTCTGAGTCACCTTCTGGCCGAAGTTAGACCCGGCACCATTCTCCTGCTCGGTGAAAACCATGGTGTAGCCTCGCACCGCGATCAGC
>JANOJH010000581.1:0-2536 GCA_031408135.1 Bdellovibrio sp.
CGCCTTCGGCTTCAGCCGCCGGTGCGTGAATTTTAGGGCTGTCGTCGAACCAGTCGTCATCGGTTTTGGCCGCAGCTGCGCCGCCTTTAACCATGGCAAACGGAGCTTTGCGGTTAATGCTGTTGGTAGGCGTGCGGGGCGGCTTCATTAGGCCGCCTTTTTAGTGTTCTTTAATAACATACGTTCCGAAGTTAACAGATAGCTCTGCAGATATTCTTCTACAACAAGCGGATGTTCCTTTTCGCGCAACAGTTTGATTGCATCAATGACGATATTTCGCATCAAATGATCTTCTTTTGAGTGTTTACCCAGATTTTCGCCGAGTGGAATAAAAATAAAATTGGCGATAGCGATACCATACATTGTGGCCACCAGTGCAATGGCCATGGCAGGGCCCATCGTCGAAAAAGACTCCGGCGAACCCAGATTACTCATCAGCGCGATCATTCCGAGCGTAGCACCTAAAAGACCGAATGCGGGCGGGAAGCGGGCCATCGTTTTAAAAACATGCGAATCGGCTTCGTAGCGCACGAGATGAACTTCGGCACGCTTACGGATAATCACATCGATTTTACCGTCGGACATACCGCCATCGGTCTGCAGTTGTACGGCTTCGCGCAGAAAGGGAGTTTTGATGGTGGGAATTGCCGTTACAAGAAAATTTGAATCATTATACTGACCTTTTGCAAGACGGATAATTTCTTCAACCACTTTAATATGCGGAGCAATGCTTTTACCGGCAATCCGGTTTAAAAAAACTTTTACAACTTTGATAAGTAACGGAACCGGAAAGCTCACCAGCGTTGCGGCGAGGGTGCCGCCGCAGACGATCACAAATGCATGGAAGTTCAAAAAAATCTGAAAGTTGGGTGTCGACGTTGTCGTACCGTAGTAAATTACCGCTACACCTAAAAGTAAGCCGAATGCTGTTGATAAATTCATTTGGTTACCTCCTTAGGCCGCAACGCTGGTTTTTTCGTTTTGCGTGCTGTTGAATATCTGCAAGAGGTCGATTTCATTATTTTCATACATATAATTCAGGCGCGAACGCAGGTCGGTTAAATTGGCGTTAACGTCTTCTTCGCTCAGGACGCGGCTTTGCAGATCGTCTGCGAGCATTGTACGGGCGCGGGCCGGTAGCACGCTTAAAACGTTTTCTTTTAATTCAGGCATAGCCTGGATAATGGCAAGCAGTTCAAGGTTGCGGGCTTTACCCAGCAGCAATTTCAGTTTATCTTTCGGCCATTCGTTCAGGAAGGCAATAGAAGGGTAGTTCTGTTTAAGGAAGAATGCAGACTCCTGATTGGTGGCAAGAACCTGATTCACCAACTGGATTTCTTCTAGCGGCGAGCTCACTGCTAACAGACCCGGTACAAGGCGCGGAAGCTCTACGCTGTTTACATTCTGCATCTGTTCCATCTGAACAAGTACATTCAGGTGATTATCAACAAAATCCAGGTCAGCAAACGACATATCCGGATAATTAAAGGCCTGTTCAACGATTGTCTTTTTCTCTTCGATCGACATTGTTGCTATAACCAGTTTCAGTTTTTCAGGAGGTAAGTGCAGGCACGTGACCGATTTTACTTTACGATCCTGCGCACTTAAAATTTTGTGAATACTGGAAGGCGAGAGCTGCGCAAAGGCCGAGAATCTTTGCTTTGTCAGATTCGCACCAAGTGTTCGGATAGAAAGCAGGTCCCAGTAGGCGCGATCCAGCATTGCGAATTTGGTTTCGATATCCATTAACGCTACGGCTTTAAAGGCTTTCGATAAACCTTTATCATTTTTAATAGATTCAGGCATTGTCCAGTCGATTGTGAAATTTTTATTGCCGGCTTTCGCAAGCTCGATATTACCAAGGTTCGCAAGAACGCAGTCAAGCACCAGTGCAATCTTACTGCGGCCAAGTTCGCCGTCATCCAGCCAGATTTGGGTAACCTGAGCCATATTTTCTTTTGAAGAAAGTGCTAAGAACGCAACCTTGCGCTGTTGTTCCTGAAAACTTTCAAAGCCGATAGTTAATTGCGGAGAAGAAGTAACCTGAGTAGCAGCAAGTTCGGTTTCGGTGCCGGATCTTGAATTTTCATTCCTGCCGCCGCCGCTTTCTGCAGCTTGTGCCGCTTGGATTTCATGCATTTTTTCTGCAACAGCCACCTGCGCTTTAACATCTTTAGATTGAATAAATTTACCGCCGAAATAAGTCAGCATCAGGAAAACTGCAAGAATACTCAGACCGATAAAGTTCTGAAACTGACCGAATCGTTCTTCCCAGCCGAGTTGGCGGGGTTTAGTCGGTTCCTGCACACTGATTTCAATTGCTTTAGGTTCCATTTTCAGTTCGAAAGTCTTCGGCATTTTTTCTTCAGCTGTTTTAACCGGTTCGATTTCGATAATGTTGTTAACTGTCGTTTTACCTTTTTCTGCAAACTCAGATCTGATATTGGCATTCAGCCACTTTGTGAATTGGTCACGGTAAGTTTTGCCGAGTTTTGGGCTTAATCCTACATGTACCATAATCTGAGTTACTTTAATT
>JANOJH010000584.1:0-3848 GCA_031408135.1 Bdellovibrio sp.
AAATTCCACTCAACAATTTGAAACGCTTATTTTCGGATTATAGACTTAAGTCAAATCCTCATCGGCCTCTTTACTAAATTGCAGTTCATCTTCAATATGGGCGTCATCTTCGTCAAAAGTCAGGTCGCCGAGTTCCGCATCCGCAATTAAATTATCAGTAGCCGGCATTGGTGCTTCAATAACTGCCGTTTCCGGTGTTGCCAAGCCTTCTTCAAATCGCTTCAGCCAATTTACATCTCGCTTCGGAACTTCTTCACCCACAGCCAAAGCATCGCGAATGTCCTGGGCTTTTTCATTATCTTTTTTCAATTTAGCTCGGATTTTTTCCTGTTCGAAAAATTCAGAAGACGTCGAAATTGATGTCAGTTGTTCTTCTATCAGGCCGAGTTCCTCTTCACCTTGCGAATAACTGGAAATCTGCACCTCGGTCGACATTGAATCCGTTACCATTGCAAGTGTAGATGTTTCTTCGATTTCCTCGCCGATGCCTTCAGGCAACAACTCATCAATCTGTGAAAGTGTCGGAAGTTCTTTAATATTCCGAAGACCGAAAATTTCCAGAAATCTGCGGGTTGTTCCATATTGCATCGGCTTCCCCGGAAGATGATCGGCTTTCCCTTCAAAATTCACGAGTCCTTTTTCCATCAGCGCGCGCAAGAGATGCCCTGATTCCACGCCACGGATCTGATCGATTTCCATCTTAACGACCGGCTGCTTGTAAGCAACGATCGAAAGAGTTTCAAGCGCCGGACCCGACAATTTAAATGCGCGAGTTTTAATCGTGCGTTTAAGAAAATTCATATTATCAATTTTAGTTCTGATCTGATAGCCACCGGTCACTTCTTCAAGACTTACACCACGTCGACCACCGGCGTATTCAACGGCCAGGGCGTCAATTGCATCGCGAATTTTTTCTTTTTTTACGTTGGTACCTTTAAAAACCATTTGAATTGAAGCTAAACTTACAGGTCTATCAGAGGCAAAAAGAATGCTTTCAATAATACTCTCCACCTGTTCTGCTTCAACAAACTCGATATCTTCAATATCGGCAGATTCAAATACATCAAGCTCGGTACCCGCCAATTTTGCGGCTTCAGTTAGACTTTCGGTTTCAACTGCGGCTTCAGGAAGAAAACCTTCTTGTTCAGGTTCCTCACTTAAAAAAAGACTGACTTCGGTATCGATCTCACCTGCAAAATCTTCGGCTTCGATAATCGTTTTATTTTTTGAGGTCATCACACTCTCCTTTAAACATTTGGTTCTAGTTCCAGTTCGGCAGCCAAAATTTCGTCATCTGTTGCCATATCATTTATCGCTGATTCAATTTCAGTTGATGCCTCCGGTAAACCTGCATCTTCAGGTCGCTCAGATTCTTCAATAATTTCTTCTTCATTGAATTCGGCTTTTGAAAAGAGATTCTGAGCCAGCTCTTCATTGTTAATATGGCCGTACTCTTCAACGCGCGACAAAACATCGTCTTCGATTTCCTTTTTGGTCTGAACATGGATATCGCCGTAAACGTCGGTCTGATAAAGAGACACGTACCCGAGCTTACCTAGTTCCAGCAATGACAAAAATGTAATCAGTGCCTGGCGAGAACGCTGTAATTGTTCTCCGAGATTCTGCGAGAACATCTCAACCATGCGGACTGTAGTTCCGGGCCGCAAAAACTCTTTCATTTCAACAATGCGCGAAGAAATCGACTGCAATTTGATTGCAACCTTATGAATTTTTTTATTAAGTAAATTCAGCGCCCGGCGGTAAGAGCCGATCAGCGAAAACAAGGCTTTGTCTTCAAGTTCAATTTCGTCATCCTTAACTTCAATTTTCTCACGCAAGCCGCGGGCCCACACGTCCCGATTCAGTAATGGACGCTCGTACAGTGACTTTGAAGCTTCTTTGAATTTTTCGTACTCCAGCAGTTTCTGCACCAGTTCGCGGCGCGGGTCTTCCTGCTCAAGGACTTCGCCGTTATCATCGTACTGTGGAAGTAGCATCTTGGATTTGATATGAATCAAAGCCGAAGCCATCGCTATAAAATCGCCGGCAACTTCAAGATCAAATTCCTTCATCAACTTTATAAAATCAAAGTACTGCTTGGTAATCTCAACAATATTGATGTTGAAAATATCCATTTCTTCTTTGCGGATCAAATAAAGTAATAAATCGAGTGGGCCTTCGAATTGTTGTAACTGAACGCGGATGCTCATTTAACTCCTTAAATGAATTTAAAACTTCATCCATGCTTTAATGGCTGAAATATTTTTGCTCGCTTCCGTACGAGCTTTTTCGCATCCTGCAGCAATTATTGAATCAAGCCGTTCTGGGTTATTCAACAACTCTTTTTTCTTTTCTCTCGGAATTTTGGTTTTTTCCTCGATATTTGCACAAAGTTTGGCTTTACAGTCTCCGCAGCCGATTCCGGCCGTCGTGCAACCTTCAACCACCCACTTAAGATCCGCTTCGGTTGAGTAAAGTTTGTGAAAATGATAAACCGTACAGTCTTCAGGCACTCCCGGATTTTCACGAAGCGCCCGACGGCTGTCAGTTACCATCGAATTTACTTTTTTCTTCAGAGTTTTTTCGTCCTCGGTCAGATAAAGTGTGTTTCCGTAAGACTTGCTCATTTTGCGGCCATCAAGGCCCGGCAGCAGCGGCACTTCGGTTAGCAAATGCTTGGGCTCAGGTAATTTGCCTTTATAAAGATTATTAAAGCGGCGGATAATTTCACGGGTCAATTCCAAGTGAGCCACTTGATCGGCTCCAACAGGAACCAGATTTCCTAAATAAATTGCAATGTCAGCGGCCTGAAGAACTGGGTAAGAAAATCGCCCGAGATTATGTGTGTCTGAAGCTCGCGCTTCTTCTTCGGCGTCTTTCCATGTCGTCACACGTTCAAGCCACCCCATGGGGGTCAGATTCATGAAATACATAAATAATTCGATGTGCTCCGGCACCTGAGACTGGATAAACATCGTACTTTTATCAGGGTCTACTCCCCACGCGAGCAAATCAGCAAAAATATCACGGTTGAATAATTTGACATCAGCTGGAGTTTTATAGGCGGTAGTTAATCCATGATAATCCATGACTCCGAAAAAACACTCATACTGATCCTGAAGCTTAATCCAGTTTTTTATGGCCCCAAAATAATTACCAATATGCAATTGCTGGGTTGTTCGGGTACCACTCATCACCCGCAGCTTTTTCTCCGGCTTGGCTTCGGTCAAATCGTACCGCCACCCGCAACGGCCATCAGAATATCAAACAGCGCCATAACCGGCACCCGTAATATCCCCAAGGCGCCGGTAAATACCAGAACCATCAGAATAAGGCCTGTCGTCTGTTCGTTTTGTTCCAGTTTATAATTGATCGATGCCGGCAGAAACCGCGCCAGAACTTTACCGCCATCAAGCGGATGCAACGGAAGAATATTAAAAATCGCCAGGAAAATGTTAGTCAGAATAAACATCTGGGTCAGTGTAAACACCTGTTTTGCGTAATCGCCCAGAAAACTATAGCGGACGGCAAAGAACATAAAGCCCGTTGCAAGCACGGCTAAGAGAATATTTGAGGCCGGCCCCGCAAGTGCAATCCAGAACATGTCGGTCCGGACATTTTTAAGATTTCGGGTATTCACCGGAACGGGTTTGGCCCAACCGAAAAAAATCGGAATCCCGAAAATAATGGCACTGACCGGTAAAAGAAATGTACCGATCAAATCCGCATGCGCCAACGGATTCAGGGTTAAACGCCCCATCTGTTCAGCGGTGTTGTCTCCCCGCAATTTAGCGACCCAACCATGCGCGAACTCGTGAAAACAAAGTGCGAATAGAAATGGAACATAG
>JANOJH010000593.1:0-1403 GCA_031408135.1 Bdellovibrio sp.
GGTAGCCGGCAATTGCAAAAACATCAAAAAAACTTGAGTGACTGAACAAAAATAAACAACCCTCATCCGGAATGTTTTCACGGCCGTGTACTTTTACATTCACCCCGGACATCCGGCAACAGAGTCGCCCCCAGAGCGACACCCAATAGTCGTCGAGCTGCCGGCTCTGAAACAGATAGTGGCACAGCATCGCCGTGGGTCCCAAAACTAACACCGTAAACGGAAACAAGGCTGTAGCGATAACAGACCTCAGCAGAGCAACGACTGACTTCATTCGGGAAACAACCTTTTAACGGCTGCCGTGATTTGACGGTTTTTATAGGCTGAATGTTCTGATTCGCCGGAATGAATTTTTTTAAAGGCCTGTTCATTCATAATCTGAACTTCAAACGGATAGAAGAAACTAAAAGCTTTTCCGCCACCGTTCGGCTGAATCTTAATTAACTGGCGAGTAATGAACTTGATGTACTTAAAGTCTTTCGACGAGTACGGATTTTCTTTGCGGAAGAGCCCGAGGAACACGCTTTTATTCTTGATCTTATTCATCAACAACCGATCGATTTTCTCTGATGCCATTTTATGATCCGGAGGATATTTTTTCTTCATTCGGTCACACACCGAAATAAATTCTTCAACCGGATACATGTTATTGGAAGACTGGTCGGGCATAATCTGCGGAAAGCTGATCAGGTTTTCTTCAACCAGAAACCGGATAACCTGAAAAGAATCGAAAATACTTTTTGTTACAAAACGAATTCCAACTTTATCGAAAACTTTTACAGCCAGCGCATCGGGTTTGGCCAATAGCTTAATGACGGTACTGCTCGAAGTTTTAAACGGTTTTGTTTGAAAATCATGGAGATCAATACTGGGGTGCCCCTCTTTTTGAAACGAGCGCAGTTGCAGGGTTTCTTCCTGCTTAACCGAATTTTCAAACGGAGTTAATATCTGCTTCTGAATTTCTTCGGCAAAGGAGCCGAACAAATCAGTTTCGGCATGAACAAAAACGTGCATGCAACGGAGCAAGGCACACGACCACGTTTGTAAATTTCTATTATCTGTCTGGGAAGCGTAAATAAGAAGATTACGGATATCTTTCAGATTTTCTTTATTTTTAAGCTCATTCGGTATTTTTTCCAGGCCGATCAAAAGTTTTTCGCTCATCAGCACCAGCGCCCGCCGGTGAAAATACCAAAGTCGTTCAAGGTCATCGGGGTTGGAAATCTGATAGCCGTAAGTTCGTAAAAAAGATTCGGCCTCATCAAGACCGTGTATATCAAGACTCTTTCGATCTAACGCAGAAGCTCCGCCGGCCACAACCGACAGCGAGGAGTCGTCAAAATAATAATAAGAGGAATGTTGTCTTTGCATTCCTCTTGATTGAATAAGCTTTAAAGTTTTTT
>JANOJH010000619.1:0-1812 GCA_031408135.1 Bdellovibrio sp.
AAAAGCTGCGGCTGTAGATTATGTTGGCCAGGAAAATGTAGTGGATATTGATATTACGCTTGCCTCAGAAGACTTTGCCTATTATTCGCAAATAATACCGGCTTCTTTTTATAGATTAGGAACGCGTAATGAAGCAAAAGGAATTACATCCTACGTACACACACCTACTTTTGACATAGATGAAGAGGCTTTAAAGATCGGTCCCGGTATAATGGCGTGGATGGCGGTCAAAGAATTGGAATTATGATCAAGTTTTTAAAATTAATAAGAAGTATTAAGTTGTATTAAGTCTTGTTAAATCCTTCCAACTTTCGCATCCCTGCCTATCTTTGAACAAAGGATGAAAAAGCAAGAGATTAAGTCATCAGAAGTTCCCTTGGAGCCTGTGCAACCCCGCTGGAGAATAATCCTTAGAAATACTGCCTATATTCTTGTTGCGCTTATTATCTTCTTGTTTGCACTTGACCTGATGATCTCGTCCTTGCAACATCTTGGAAAGACAGCGGCAGAGACAATTATTCTTGCGACCTCAAATCCTTTTACGGGCCTTTTCATTGGGTTACTGATTACCGCCATCATCCAAAGCAGTTCTGCCACAACGTCAATGGTGGTAGCGCTTGTTGCCTCGGGTGCCATTACACTGGAAGGAGCTGTGCCCATCATCATGGGTGCAAATGTAGGCACAACCATCACCAGCACTATTGTCTCGCTCGGGTTCATTACCAAGAAAAATGAATTTAGAAGGGCGGTTGCAGCCGGAACTTATCATGACTTTTTTAATATTCTCACAGTGGTCATTCTATTCCCGTTGGAATATTACTTTGGATTTCTTTCAAGCTTATCAAGTGCAATAGCTTCGCTTTTGTTCAACCAGCCTATTGGCCCTTCTAAAAGTAATTTTTCACTTTCAGGATCAGGATTCAACCCGCTTATTGATTTTTTGGTGAATAATATAGGTAATGGATTTTTATTAGCCCTTCTTTCTTTTGCGCTGTTATTTGGCTCCATTCTTTTTTTTAGAAAAGTACTTACAAACCTACTTGGCATTGGATCGCAAGATCGCTTTCAGCAATTCTTTTTTCAGCATCCGCTGAAATCATTTGGATGGGGGCTGATAACAACAGCTGCCATACGATCCAGCTCGGTCACTACTTCACTAGTGGTGCCGCTGGTGGCCAAGAAAGTAGTCAAGCTAAAAAAAGCCATTCCGTTTATTTTGGGGGCAAACATAGGCACTACCATTACTGCTTTCATTGCTGCCATGTTTAATTCCAACACCGCCATAAGCATTGCGATTGCCCACTTCCTTTTTAATTTTATTGGCGTGCTTATTTTTTTTCCTATTCCTTTTGTAAAAGATATTCCCATAAAACTCGCCTCAGGCTTGGGACGCCTTACCCTTAAATACAGACTTGCCGGATTTCTGTATGTGATCCTGACGTTTTTCTTTATACCTTTTTCGCTGATTTTTTTTAGTAAAGATGCTGTCGCTATTCGTGAGCTAACCTACGAGAAACAGAATTTTAAGACCCGGGAAAAGGAATATTATAAAATCATCACGAAGACTTATCAGAATCAGTCCATGACAAGTTGGACAATTTATGACCAGCCAACAGATGATCACCAGGATCCCAGCAAAATTATTTCGGTGTATAGAAAGAGAAATTTGTTATTCATCAATAATGAACTTTACGAACTCAATAAGCCAGGCTTCTGCAAAGATGGAGAAGATGAAAACGGACGGTATAGAATGTGTATCAGGGAAATTATGCCGAGGCTAGTCATCAACCCAACCTTGTCGGTGGATTCTGT
>JANOJH010000635.1:0-1403 GCA_031408135.1 Bdellovibrio sp.
GAATTATTTATGGCAAAGCATGAAAAACATGAAGGAGCACACGTCGAACATCACGTTACACCTTTCGACGTCTACCTAAAGGTTGCTGGCGCATTGTTTTTACTGACATTCCTGACCGTTGGCGCACACGTTCTTAAAGAACATTATCCAGTGCTACAGCCGGCTGGCGGCATTGTGGCTTTCGCGATTGCAGCAGTGAAGGCTTATCTTGTAATGGCTTGGTTCATGCACTTAAAGTATGACGTTCCTTCAAACAGGCTTATTTTTTCTACCGGCTTTATTTTTCTCGGTATATTTATATTCTTCTGTGCTTTGGATATATACACCCGGGTATTTCAGGGAAGCGTTCTCTAAAGCGCCGTGTTTAAAACATTTTCAAGCCTGACAAAATTCGGAATTGTAATTTTTGTTCTTCTTGCCGGCGTTGCCGGCTATGCCACAAGTTTTCAGATTGAAAGTAATTTTGAAATTCGCCATTTTCTGTGGTTCATTGGTGGACTTTATTTTCTCAGTTCGGGAAGTCTGGCGCTTAATCAGGTTCAGGAATACAAACTTGATCAAAAAATGCCACGTACGGCGAACCGTCCTATCGCAAGCGGAAAATTGAAACCTGCCGCCGGTCTTATTATTTCGGTTACGATGTTGTTCGTCGGTATAAATATGCTGTTCGAATTGACTGCGACTGCCGGTGTAGTTTCGTTGGCATCCGTTCTGTTTTACAATGGTTTTTACTCACTTTTCCTCAAGCCGAAATGGTTTTTTGCTGCTGTACCGGGGGCTGTGCCGGGCGCATTACCGATTACAATCGGCTACGCAATCAACAATCCCGACATTTGGAATTCTGAATCAATTTATCTATTTCTGATTATGTTTTTATGGCAGATGCCCCATTTCTGGGTTATCGCCATCAGGTACATGGAAGATTATCGGCTGGGAGAAATCCCGACTTTGCCGGTAACGCTCGGGGTACAAAAAACTTTATTTCATATAGGTCTATATACTTTTACCTATTGTGGGGTGGCCATTGCATCGCCGTTTTTTTTACACTCAAGCTGGATTTATGCCGCTTTGGTTTTTCCATTTGTTTTTATGTTACTTAAAGAATTTTTTCATATGTATCGTACCGAAGCCAAAGAGCGCTGGTTCGCTTTTTTCATGTGGACTAATGTCAGTATGCTGGTTTTTATTTTCATTCCGGTAATCGATAAGTGGAGTTTTCTGTTTATCGGCCGGTCGTAGCTGCAATTGTCGTTTCACCAAAGAGCGCAGCACCTTAGGAGAATGAAGTTATTATATGTAAAAACTATGGACTATGAAATTACAGGATCTTGAGTTCAGGAGGGGTATCGGGCTGGCGGTGGGGATGCGCATTTTTGAAAGCCTCAAGTAACAGGCAATTTTCG
>JANOJH010000655.1:0-2020 GCA_031408135.1 Bdellovibrio sp.
AGGAGCTACCTTCAATCCCATTTTCAATGAGTATTGCCAGTCTATTGGCGCTGTAGAAATTGATCCCTCCAACCCTGATAATGTGATCTGGGTAGGAACAGGTGAAACATGGACAAGAAATAGTGTTTCTCTTGGTGATGGTTTATATAAAACAGTAGACGGTGGTACCAACTGGATAAAAATGGGTTTCGAAAAATCCGAGCGGATAGCTGGCATACAGGTAAACCCCAAAAATCCCAATGAAATTTATGTGGCTGCTCTCGGTCCACTATGGAGCGATAGCGAAGAAAGAGGCTTGTACAAAACGATTGATGGTGGAAAAACCTGGAACAAGATTTTATATGTTGATAAGACAACGGGTTGCAGCGATCTCACCCTCGATCCAAAAGATCCCAACATTGTGTATGCTTCTTTTTGGGAAGTGAGAAGACAGCCATGGGCATTTAGTTCAGGTGGAGCAAATAGTGGTATGTATAAATCAATCGATGGTGGGAAAACATTTAATAAAATCCACAACGGTTTCCCGAAAGGAAAATTGGGAAGGCTAGCCATTGCTGTAGCACCTTCAAACTCTAATATTCTTTATACCGTAATTGAATCAGAGCAAGACAAAGACAAAGGATTATATCGCAGTGATGATGCCGGAGCAAGCTGGAAGCAATTGAACAATGATTTTGGAATTGTTGTGCGTCCATTTTATTTCTCCCGCATTGAAGTAGACCCACGAAACCCCGATGTGGTTGTGAAAGCCGGATTGTTTGGGTCTATTTCCCGCGATGGCGGAAAAACATTTAAAGACCTGGGCCCGAATCATTCAGATGTACACGACATCGTATTCGATATAAAAAATTCTGATAGAATGTATGCTGCTACAGATGGTGGCATCTACCGCTCATGGGATGGTGGTACCACATTGGAAATCACTGAAAATATTCCGGTGTCACAATTTTATCATGTGAGTGTGGATGACGAAGAGCCTTACAATGTATACGGTGGCTTACAAGACAATGGCTGTTGGTTTGGTCCATCGCAATCACCTGGTGGTGTGGAAGCGCGTGACTGGAGTCGAGTAGGTTATGGTGATGGCTACCGCGTGTACAGACATCCCACTAAAAAATTAATTTACTCTGAAATGCAAGGGGCTGAGAATGTATGGCGCTTTGATCCTGCCAAAGACCAGGCGAAAACGGTTCAACCTTTGGCGGCAAAAGGTGATCCTAAGTTGCGCTTCAATTGGAATGCGGCCATGGCCATCAGTGCCAGCAAGCCCGATCGTTTTTACATGGGCAGTCAATTTGTTCATCGCTCGGAAGATATGGGCGACACTTGGGTGAAGATATCTCCTGATCTTACTACAAACGATCCTTTAAAACAAAATCAGGAAGATTCTGGTGGTTTATCACGAGATAATTCAGGAGCAGAAAATCATTGTACAATATTCACTATTGCAGAGTCACCACTCGATGAAAACATAGTTTGGGCGGGCACGGACGATGGGAATTTACAAGTGACCAAGGATGGCGGCAAAACCTGGACGAATGTTATTGCTAATGTTCCGGGCCTTCCTAAAAATACAATGACGTATCACGTTGAAGCTAGTGTATTTGGTAAAGGCAATGCCTATGTGGTTTTTACAGGATACCAAACCGGAGACATGAGTACCTATGTATATAAAACAACTGATTTTGGTGTGACCTGGAAATCAATTGTTACACCTGAAATTTATGGCTTTGCCAGAAACATTCAGGAAGATTATGAAAATGAAAACTTGTTGTTTCTTGGTACTGAGTTTGGACTGTACATCACACTGAATGGGGGCAAAGTCTGGAAGAAGTTTACAAACAATATGCCAGCCGCCAACGTGCATTTCATTGAATTGCACAAGAAGACCAATGACCTTGTAATTGCAACGCATGGTCGCGGAGTTATCATCATTGATGACATCAGCATCTTACGCCAGCTGACAGAAGAGAACATGAATAAAGAACTTCATTTCTTTACCACCAAGCCTACCACCATA
>JANOJH010000689.1:0-7686 GCA_031408135.1 Bdellovibrio sp.
CGTACGAGCTGAATTTTTAAGAAAGTCCTGATAGCCTTTCACGACCATTTGACAGGTTTTGGCTTCACTTTTAAACGGAAAGAAAAAACTTGATTGATCGGTATAGTCATCTTCGACCCAATTTTTCAGTAAACTCGGACAATTGCCGTCGTCTGGAACAAATTCTTTTTTAGAGGCCCCGGAGCTGAATTCGCCCGATCCACCGGACGAAAGATCTGTAGCATGCGCTGAAATGATAACCACAATGTTAAGCAACATCAGAAAATACAGTTTCATGCCCGTGCTATCGGATGATTTATGAGTTTAATGAAATAGCCCGTACAAATCTCAATTTGCCGTTTCAAACTGAGATAGCTGTTCGTACCCATTGAGCAGGTGTCTACAAAGTTGACAATCAATCGGCGTACAACAGTTGTCGGTTGGCCTACCCGTTGCTTTATAACTGGTTGAGGTTACTATGAAAAAAACTGTCTTAATAATCGCTTCAGTTTGTTCAGTACAGATGCTCGCTGCAGCTGACGAGGTTGAAGATATCGTAAAGAAAGTTTCACAGTTAACTTCACAGTCCTGTGCGCAGGATGCATTAGTTGATAAAACCAAATTGATTCAGGTTGCATTTTTAAGAGGTAGCCCGGTTGATGCTTTCAATGCACCTCAGGCCGGCGAAGATTACCTGCAGGTATCTAAAGAGGTTCTGCAGGGCCAAGGTTATAAGGTTAATACGATGTCAGCCCATCATACCAGTTGGGAAAGAATCTGTAACAGTTTTAAAAATACTCCGAATGCACGCGTGGTACTTGTGGGCCACAGCTATGGCTCTTCTGGCGCGATGAAAGTTGCAAACTGTCTTGCCGAAAACAATATTAAAACCGAACTGCTGATCAATGTATCGTCTTTTGACTTTTTAGCAGGCGTGGATGTTGCGACGATTCCAGCGCATGTTCAGAACCATATTAATTTTTCGGTATCTGACCCCCTGATTCCGAGTTACAAGCAACACAAAGCAATGAATCCGGCTGTTACCAATCTTGAAAATGTTGAAGCTAAGGTTATTGCGCTTTCGCCGCATATCCAGGCCGTCGGAAAGATATTGCCGCTGCTCGGGCTTGTGACAGCTTCACAGATTATGGGAAATTCATCTTCAGTTTCTATGGGTAGCGAAATTTCGAACAAACAGGTTTCTGAGAATCTGGAATCCGTGTGGGACTGCGAGCCGCCTCAGAGTTTAACTCAGAATGCTCAGGGCGACTACGATCAGGGCGGCCAGGATTCCGACGAAGACTAATTCAGTTTGCAGCGGGCGCTGGTGCTGCAGAACAATGAT
Organism: Bdellovibrio sp.; assembly: GCA_031408135.1. Classification (GTDB taxonomy): domain Bacteria; phylum Bdellovibrionota; class Bdellovibrionia; order Bdellovibrionales; family Bdellovibrionaceae; genus Pseudobdellovibrio. The sequence continues at coordinate 1,325 of JANOJH010000689.1, forward strand.
CATCATCCACATCTTTTTTAAGGACAATCACAGCTGCAGGTTGCAGCATGTTTGCATTTGACATGGCGGTTATGCGTACGTGGAACTCAAAATGTGCATGCTGTTGCCAGCGGTGCATATCAGAAGTTCGGCATCTTTTATTTTTCAGCAACGCGATCGGAACCTCGATTGCAGTTTGGCCCGGCGGAATTGTTAACTGCACTCTGACTTTAACGTAATCTATATTTTGAATTGCAGATCCATCATTTGTTTCAAGATCAAAAATAACCGGCAGTTCAGAAACACGATCAAGCAGGATTGTAACCGAAGTCTTTTTGGCGTGTTCGCGGTTTTCAACAACCGTGTTTTCGAAACGCGCCTGAACCATATCACATGGTGCAGGCTGAACCGGTGCCGGCGGATGAACTATAGGCGCAACTGGTGCAGGAATCACGACCGGATTTTCAGGTGCCGGCTCGACCATCTCGCACGGTAAGGTAATTCTGGCAGAGTCATCGATGACCTTTGCATTTTGCAGCCGGTTGGCGCTGATAACCGCATTAAAGCTGGTGTCGCAGAAACGGGTTCTTCGGCCACCGATCACCGGTAACGGCATGCGGGTGGTGCCCGGCGCAAAAACCACTGTCTGTGAGGTTTCAGAAGAACGCGACTTAAAACCGGCAAAATCCCGATAATGAAGGGCCGAGCCGTTAACCAGATTGATAACGGCGGTAACCGGCACTTTCGAGGCCTCACTTAATTGTAACTCAAGGTGGGCTTCCATTCGACTGTCCATGAGCACATCGTCCTGAACAAAACTGATGACCGGCAAATTTTCGGTCGGTAACGTCGGCTGAACAGGCCCAGCCGGCGGTGGCACTTCGCGGTTTCGTGCTGGCGGAGCATCAGGTGCCTGCTGCGCAGCCATTGGTTGCACACGGGGGCTACCGTCGTAATTTGTTTTCGCGCACGAGCTTAAAAATGTAGTTGCAATCATAGCCAATAAAAAAGTACCCAGAATTTTTAATTGCATATATTTCCTATTCAACGTCAAAGACTAATAATTACGGATTCGCGCAGTATAGTCGGGATCGGAAAAATTCTCCATGTCGAATTTTTTGACATGAAAAAAAGTAAAAAAATCGGAATTGATTGAAAAAAAAATTAAAAATTGCAACTATGCCCGCTATGAAAAAATTCATACTCTTTTTCTTGTTTTCAAGCTCAATCTCTTATGCGAATGTCATCGGAACCGAATATCAGAACTTCAATCCAAGCATTTCAGGAACCGATTTTACGACTGTTCACTCGTCTGAGCCGGTCAAAGAGTGTATGTGTAACCTTGGAATATTTTTTAACTACGCCAAAAACACACTGACCTACTCGGACCGCTACTATCAAACAAATACCGATTTGCTGGGCGTGCGCGCTAACGATTTTCTATTGGGCGCCGACCTGTTTGCCACGTTCGGCCTGAACAAGAACTGGGATATCGGAATTGCGCTGCCATTTCTGGTGACTGGTAAGAACGATGACCCTTACGGCGTCAGCTACTTCGAACAGTTCGGTCTGACTGAAATCCGCCCAATGACAAAATACAGATTTTATGGCGACGATTCTCATGGCTTGGCTGTCATCGCCTCAGCTAATTTCAATTCGATTCAGAACAATCCCTTTGCCGGTGATGGCGCCGCACCAACGTTCAACATTGAACTCGCCGCAGATACCATGGTCTTAAGTGATGTGAAAATTGCCGGTAACATCGGTCTACGTAAAAGAAATCCCGGCAATCAACTGACAGACCGCTCAACCGGCCTGCTGGTTCCGTTTGTGCCATTCTCGGACAGCATGATTTATTCAGTTGCCGTTGCTCGTAAATTTGAAAGCCTTAATAGCGACCTGCTGGCGGAACTGAAAGGCAGCCAACCCGGCGGCAGCGGCACCGATTCAGTAAAGACCGCCCAACAGGCGATGGAACTCGGCATCGGCCTGCGCCATCAGTGGTCTAAAGAAACTGTTGTCCATGTCGGCGGCGGCACTAAACTCAATGATGCGCAATCAACACCTGATGTGCGCGCCTATATCGGAATGAATTATCTGATGGGACCTGTCATCTGCGATACTCCCGTGAAACCGATCGCACCGAAGCTAGAGGCCGTCGTGACCGAAGTGCCCGAAGCGATCGTAAAAGGCCATCCGGTGGGAGAGTCTGAAAAAACCGACCTCAAAATGCCCGTCACGGCCGTTAATCCTGCGGAGTTCGCAGCGTATCGCTGGAAAATCGGCGCAACTCCCGAGACCGATTGTCTGAACGAAACAGACTACAGCAATGAAACTCCGGGCACGATGCCAATCGTGGCCGCGATCGGTCCAATTCCTGACGGTGAAATTACTTTGTGTGCGGTTGCAAAAAATAAGGCCGGCATCTGGCAGCCATTCACTTCGCCGACTATTATCAACTGGACAAAAAAACGCGGCTATGAGCTTTTCAGATTGAATGTCAGTGTACTGTTTGATTTTGACGAAGATACTTTGCAGAAGCGTTCATATGGCGAACTTGAAAAAATCAATACGCATCTTAGAAAAAAACCTTTTACCGCATTGATCGTTGAAGGTCACACGGACTATATCGGAACCGACGCTTACAATATGGATCTTTCTAAACGACGTGCCAATCGCGTAATGAATCATTTAATCAAAACTTATAGTGTTGACAAAAAGAAAGTTAAAACCGACTTCAAGGGCGAAAAATTCCCGGTCGACACCAATGACACGAAAGAAGGCCGCGATAATAATCGCAGAGTCGAATTCAAAATTTACCGAAAGTAGCGGGTTAGGGCTTCGCTAAAATAACCCAGTACTAATCCTCTAAAATTTTGGCTTTCCCCACAACACTGACCACGGACTTAACACCGATCATGTCATTTTTGTCTTCATCCGGCTTAAACTCGCCAAGCCACATTCGCTTGAACGCAATCTTTCCTTCGCCAGCCGGTAACTGCTTGAGTAGTTCTGTAGGGATATCAAATTCCCCGTCATCCGTTGTAGTTGTCGTAAGCCGTCCCGTAAGTTTTGCAGCGGCATCATAGACTTCAATAATTACTTTTACCATTGATGAAGACGGATCAGGTTTCCAGCGAAGGCTTAAAGCTTTAGCTTTAAAAATAGCTACAGTGTTTGAAAAGTCAGGTGAAATCATTTCAACCATGTCATGCATTTCGCCTGCATGATCGAAGGTGAATGCTTTTAAACTCTCAGCGCCCGGAACTTTTAATTCTAAATATTTATTTTTATCAGCGGCAGCTGGTTCGACCTGATCTTTTACTTCAACATTAAACTGGTAGATGACCTGATTTTGTTCTGATATTTTTCTTTTAAGCTTCAGCCCGGCCCATTGTATTGTGACCCCGGCGTCGAGATAGACAACTTTATCTTTGCCTATCAGCTTGCCTTTCTCGATTACACTTGGCTGATGCAAATTATCGTCATGCCCTTCATGAGCATGACTAAATGAAAACACAAGAATAAGTAAGCCTGTTACTGTCCGCATCCAACTACCTTATGAGACAAAACGGCTGATCCATCAAGCTTCGTGTACATCTCGATGTTCTTAGCGCAATTCGGGCCGGAAAATATGTAAGTTACCACTCTTATCTTTCGAACCGCATCCTGAACCGAAGACACGCCAACAAGAGTGTCAAAATCAGCATTCGTAAAATTAGCCTTATGAAGTGCATATTCAGCAACCGTACCAATTGTTTTTGAGTGATTGGCAATTAACGGATGGAGCGCATCTGCCGAAGCAAAAAGACCAGTTGTTAAAATTGCTAGAACTGTGATGACTCTTTTCATTTATTCCTCCTGTGGAATTATTAAATTTAAAAATGTTACTTGTTTCAACGCACAGTCCGGGAAACCCGGTATACCGCAAGGTTCTTCAGGCTTTGTGATCGGCGGCGGCGGTGTTACTGGATTTGTGCAATCCGGAAAGCCCGGTATCCCGCAAGGCTGATCTATCGGGGGTGGCTTTGGTTTATAAACTATTTTACCAAGTTCACCGGTTCTGACTTTATCAAACAATACATTTTTGGAAACGGCTTCATGAAAAGTAGCTGAAGAATATAAATGGGTTTTGCCGGTAGATAAATCCTGTTGAATTTCCAAGACCAAGTTACCAATCACCTCATGGTCAGCTTCTCCTGATTGCTGTGCAAGTTTCGGATCGCTGTATTCAAGTTCAACCAGTTGTGGAGCCCGCAGTTTTTCTCGCAAAGGACTGCAGGCAACAAATGAAAGTGCCATTGCAATAATTGAAATTTTAAAACGCATATTGTAATTGAGCATAACCCTCACTCGTCGAGCTGCTACTCGCCGCTTCCGTCTGATAATTTCGCAAAATCCCTGCTATTGAAACTCTCGCGCTGAGTTCCTTTTGCAAGCCAAATTCCGTGATATTTATTTTATCCGAACGTTCGGAAAAAACCCTGTTCTCGATTGAATACGACAACTGAACAAAAATTCGGCTCCAGAGCATTTTTTCAAGTGCAACTCTAAGCACCTGTGAATTGTATCTGCGGGAAGTTAAATCAGAGTCATTGACCACATAGCGGCCTTCAAAATTCATCGTTTGACTTCCTATATCCCCACCAATCGACATTGCGGCTTCATTTTGATTATCGGTAACACCTTGAGGGCTTATGGCTTCATTAGCGGGGTTAGCTTGGCCTGGTGTTATAGGTTCGCCGGCTCCAGAGGGGGCGCTCGAAGGCACTAAATAAGTGCCATTTGGATACTGTCTTGAGCTCATGAGATAATTAATATTGAAAGTCCATTCATTTTTCATTTTATAAGCTAGACTTGTGCGAACACCAATGAAGTCGTAATCATTTATCATTCTCGCAAGCTGCACGGCCTGATTTTTTTCATAGTCACCGGCCAGACTAAAGGTGATTTCAGGTGACAGGGTTTTTTTAACAGTCGTATTTAAAAAATTTTTATAGTCGCGATCCGCATATTCTGATTGAGGACCTGAACTGAATTGTCTGAGTTGGAATTCATAGTTTATATTCAAGTTGACTTCATCGTTGCCGAAATAGGCGCCAAGGCCGGGATGAGTGCTGTAGTACTCGCCGAATTCATTTCCTGCACGTATTTTAAAACTGATCGACAAAGGGTTATCAGCGCTGGCTTCGCCCCCCAACTTTGTAGTTGAAGATGCCACTGGTGCCGCACCATGACCGTGCCCGACATGAGCCGATACTATTGAATGCAGACAAAAAACCAAAATGAAAATTCTTGTCATAAAGTTATTCTTGCCCTTTTAACATCGCAATGACTTCTTCCATCTTTTCCTGAACCACAAAGGCATCACGGCTGGCGATGGCTTGCTTGACACAACTTCGCATGTGGCCCTCTATAATAGAGGCCTCAAGGCTTTTGAGTGCAGACCTCACGGCCTTTATTTGGTTCACGATCTCGGGGCAATAACGGCGCTCAACGATCATGCGTTGAACGCCCTCGATTTGTCCTTTAATACGATTTAATCTTTTTAATTCAGCAGTGTGGTCGTGAGAGTGGCTCTGTGGTTTAATAGCCTTTGATCTTTTTATTGTTTCATTTGAAAGCATTTTTCTCACCCTGTTTATTTGAAATAGGAATATACCCATGCCGGGTATCGGTCAAACGGTGTTTCTAGCTTTGGAAGTTTTACTCATAGATTTTCCGACGCGACGCAATTTATCTTTCTTCCTATACCCGTATAGGGTATCTAAGGCAGCACCTATTTAATATAAAGGACAGGGCTATGAAACATTTTCTTTTATCAGTAATCACCCTCGCACTCAGTTTTGCTATTCAAGCAGAAACACCACCTACCGCAAGGGTTTCAATTCAACCTGAAATGCAGGGAAACTATCCGGCTGGCACATTTGAATATAAGTTTCAGTTGTTGGACCATAAAACCAATCAATCTGTCAGAGATCAGGATTTGAACCTCAGCCACACCAAAAAAATTCATTTAATCGCCTACGATGCTGCACTTAAAGAGTTTAATCATGTGCACCCGACATTTGATGGCCTCACTTGGAACGTTGTTCTTAATTTGCCGGTCGATGGAAGCTATTTTGTCTGGGCTCAAGGGGAACTCTTGGACGGCACGGCTTTTTCGACTTTTGTTAATGCCAATCTAATTAATGGCGCGCCCAAGAATTCAACTTTACCACTTGGCGATGTACGAACTGCATCCGATAAAGAAACAGTTTTTGATATGGCCAAGTCAAAAATCCGCGCTGGAAAAATGGTGATGCTCAATTTCAAAGTTTCCCGAACTGATGGAGTTACGCCCATTATGACTCCTTATTTAGGCGCCTTTGCGCATGTAATTG
>JANOJH010000783.1:0-2796 GCA_031408135.1 Bdellovibrio sp.
TGAAGACTCGCAGATTTTGTTTTGTAGTAGGTATCAAAACCGGAAAAAAGAGGTACGGTAAGCACGAGTGCATATTTTGATTCATTGTATGAAAGTGGGTTGTTTTCACTCGGCGTAAGACGACCGACGTTGAATGAAAAGTCGAGCTTCGGCGAAAAATCAGCTTTAATTTCAGTCTTTTCATACTGTGCCCGTGTTAAATTCAAATCGGATTTTTGATACTCAAGATTGTCTTCCAATTTAAGTTTCTTTGTCTGGGTAACTAATTCCTCAATGCCAGAAAATGAAAGTTTGGCAAATTCAGCTTCGGCCAGATCTTCACCATAGAGCTGAATTAATTTTTGATGGGCTTCATTATGAAGCTGGTCAATTCGATTTTTTTCAATTTGAATTTCACTCTCACGTAAATTGAATTCCAGATTATCCACGGAGCCAGTTAAGCCTGCAGCAACTTTTTTTTCCGCCATTTTGCTCTGGATCTGCGTAGCATCGTACTCTTCATCCAAGATATGCTGCAGACTATGTAATAAAATCATATCACTGGCTACTTCAGTCAAAGTAAGCCGAAGCTCTCGTTGTTTTAACTCAAGCTCAATTTTTGATAATTTAAGATCTATTTCTCTTTGATGCAAATTGGAGTGGTCTTTAAAGCCGTTAAAAAGGTTAAAACGGCCCTCTAAATAACCGATATAGCCTTTTTGGGTAGCCGCAAGCTCATCGGTTTTATTTTGCGCCCAGCCGCCAACGGCGTTTAGAGTAGGGTAAAAACCGGAGCGCCCTGAGGAGTAAAGTTTTTCCTTGGCTTCTACCTGATGTTTCAGGGCTTGTAACTCAGGGTTTTTCTGCCCGAGTTGGGTTTCTAAAGTTTCCAGGCCTGTGATTGCTGAAACATTCAGGGCAGACAGCAATAAAAAAATGAAGAAACTCTTTTTCATAAATTACTTTTCAACCTGAAATTTAAAAGTACTGTCTTTGCCGTCACTATTTGCAACAACTTGAAATTCTAAACGGTAGGCACCTTTAAAATCGACCTTTGTTAAAAAAGCGCCGTCTTTAATTTCCAGCTTCACAGGTTCGGCCTTTCCTTTAGGTAATTTAGCAGTAGCTTTTACCTTTACATCAGAAGGTTTAAGATCTGTTCCCTCATGAGTCGCAGGGTAGAGTTTTAATATGTCACCTGTAACAACATATTCAAGATTAATTTGCTTACCCGGTTTTACGACCCCGCCATGATTGGCTTTTAGAACGCCGGGCGTTGTATGGTCTTCGTGGGCGATCAGGGTGGTTGATCCAAGTAAAAGCGCCGCCATTATAATTTTTTTAAACATTTTTTACTCCTTTGGTTTTAGTGTGAATGTTTCTCAATAGTGTCACCTTCTTGAAAGGCAACCCCTGAATCAAATTTTACAACTACATAGTCTTTGTTAATTATTGAAACGACTTTTCCGTGACCTTTAGATACTTTCTCACAAGATTGCTCTATATTTAGCTGTTCTGATTTTATACCGACTCGTCCTACTTTTGTATTTTTACACTTATTTGAGTAAAGCTCTACATGATCTCCGGGCATAACTTCATCAGCCGCTAGTCCTACGTGCGCTGTGCTTTCATCTATTTTCATAGCAACAACTCCCCGGTGAACCGCTGTTACACATGATGTGAGAAACAAAGAAGCCATAACTGAAATCAGAAATAATTTAAACATTTTTTTCTCCTTCAAAAATATTTTTTTGTTCCATCATCTGAATACTTTTTTCCGCTGATTTTTTACCGAAATGGTAAAACACCGCCGGAGTTACAAACATATCTAATAGAGTTGAGCTGATAAGCCCACCCACAATAACCACCGCTACCGGGTGCAGAATTTCCTTACCCGGGGCGCCATCTGCAAGAACAAGCGGGGTCAATGCTAAAATGGCAGTCAATGCTGTCATCAGTACGGGTACTAGTCTTTCTAAAGAGCCGCGAATGACCATAGCTTCTGTGAACTTTTCTCCCTCGTATTTCATTAAATGCAGATAGTGCGAAATCATCATGATACCATTACGCGAGGCAATACCGCATAAAGTAACGAAAGCCACAAGACTCGCAACGGATATAGTCTGGTTGGTTAAATAAATTCCGACAATTCCGCCGATAAATGCCATAGGTATGTTTAACATCACCTGAATTGAAACAAAACTGGACTTAAAATGCATATAAAGAACCAGGAAAATTCCTAAAATTGCAAGGACCGCTAAAAACCTCATGAGTTTTGCTGCCTGCTGCTGACTTTCAAACTGGCCGCCGTAGGAAATAAAATAGCCTTCCGGAAGTTTCACGTTTTGAGCAATTTTACTTTGTATTTCATTAACTAAGCCATCGAGATCACGCCCGGAAGAATTTGCGAGCACCACTATTCGCCGTTGGGTATTCTCACGGTTAATGATATTAGGGCCTGTGGATTCAAATACATCGGCAACTTGCTCGATCGTAATTTTGGAGCCATCGGGCAGAGTTTTAATCGGCGTTCTTTTGATGAGCTCCAGATCCGACCTTGATTTTTCATCGAAGCGCATAAAAACGTCGATATTTTTTTGTCCCTCAAGGATCTGGCCGACCACTTCGCCCTGAAGTGCTTTTTCCATTAACTGCGCGAGATTGCCGACAACGATTCCGTATTTTGCGGCTTCTTCGCGCATGAGCTGAATTTTTACCTGTGGAATTAATACCTGTTGCTCAACCTGCAGATCAACCAGACCACTTGTGCCTTCAATCGCGTTTCTGATTTCGGCGGACTTAGCTCTTAATACGGCT
>JANOJH010000797.1:0-2099 GCA_031408135.1 Bdellovibrio sp.
CGCGGTTTTTGCTCTCGTTGAATCAGGCGGTCGATACGGTATTTGCAGCACTTCAAACCGGCAAAGCCGGCGAGATATATATTCCGCGCGCGCCTTCAAGTCACATGACCGATGTTGCAAAAGCCCTGATCGGCGACCGCAAAATCGAAATTAAGAATACCGGAATCCGTCCAGGGGAGAAGTTATATGAAATCATGGTTTCGGATGAAGAGGCACCTTACGTGGTGGCCCGTGGCGAGTATTACGTCATTCAGAGTATGCTGCCTGAGCTTTCACAGAATCTTGAAACTAAAAAAGTGGCTTTAACAAAAGAGTATTCATCGGATGATCAGGTGCTGGATTTTAATGGCACACTTGAACTTTTGAAGAAAAATAATTTGCTGGATGTTAATATTGATCTGTCTAAATCAGAAGGCGAACTTTTAAGATAGGCAAAGATAGGATTAAGTTATGAAAGTTATGACAATTGTCGGAACCCGGCCTGAAATTATTAAGTTAAGTCGTGTAATGGCAGCTCTTGATAAGCATACCGAGCATGTTTTAGTACATACCGGCCAGAACTATGATTACGAACTGAATGAAGTATTTTTTAAAGACCTCGAAATCAGAAAGCCGGATTTTTATCTGGAGTCGGCAGGCGAAAGCGCAATTGAAACGATTGCCAATGTGCTGGTGAAGGCCGATCGGCTTTTTGCTGAACAAAAGCCTGATGCCGTTTTACTTTATGGCGACACGAACTCGTGCCTGTCGGTGATTGCGGCCAAGAAACGCCGCATTCCGATTTTTCATATGGAAGCCGGTAACCGCTGTTTTGACCAGCGAGTGCCGGAAGAATTAAACCGCAAAATCGTGGATCACTTAAGTGACATCAACATGCCTCTGACTGAACACGCCCGCCGCTATCTGATTGCCGAAGGAATCCCTGCTGAAAAAGTAATTAAGACCGGCTCTTGTATGAAAGAAGTTTTAAGTTATTACTCAGAAAAAATTGCGCGATCGAAAGTTCTTGAAGATTTGAAGCTAAAGAAAAATGAATTTTTTATTGTTTCAGCCCATCGCGAGGAAAATGTTGATAGCGAGCAGAACTTTAATGATTTTTTGAACACGTTAAATAAGTTAGCTGAAAAGTTTAAGTTCCGGATTTTAGTATCGACTCACCCGCGGACGCGCAAGAAGCTTGAGCTGCTCGCGAAAAAAGATTTTAATCCGCTAATTGAATTTTTGAAACCTTTCGGGTTCAGTGATTTTATCCAGCTTCAGAAAAATGCTTATTGTGTGATTTCAGACAGTGGCACAATTACCGAAGAAGGTTCGTTGCTGGGTGTGCCCGCCGTAATGATAAGGCAGGCGCACGAGCGGCCTGAGGGTATGGATCAGGGTATTTTAATTATGTCGGGGCTTGCAGCAACGGACGTGATTAAATCGGTTGAAGTGGTTACGAGCATGAAAAAGCCTGAACTTGTTCATGATTTTGATACCGATAATGTTTCTGAAAAGGTCGTTAAAATTATTTTAAGTTACGTGAACTATATCAACCGTACTGTGTGGTCGAAGCACACATGATGAAACGGGCTTTTGATATTGCAGTATCAACCATTTTGCTTTTTATACTGATTGTGCCGTTGGCAGTGATTGCTTTGGTCGTAAAGCTGACATCGCCCGGACCAGCTATTCATTGGTCGCGCCGAGTGGGGCTAAAAAATAATATTTTTTTGATGCCGAAGTTTCGCAGCATGTTTATTCATACTCCGCAGATTGCGACGCACTTAATGAGTGAATCTGAAAATTTTATTACGCCTGTAGGGCGCGTGCTACGCAAAACCAGTTTGGATGAACTGCCGCAGCTTTTTTCGGTTTTACGCGGTGACATGAGCCTTGTAGGCCCAAGGCCCGCACTTTTTAATCAGGATGATCTGGTTGCGCTGCGAACCAAGTACGGAATCGAAAAACTCAGGCCCGGTGTAACGGGCTGGGCGCAAGTCAACGGCCGCGATGAGCTACCGATCGCTGAAAAAGTTGGTTACGACCGCGAATACCTTGAAAAGGGTGATTTGTTGCTGGATTTTAAAATTTTGCTGCTGACGGTATTCAGAGTATTG
>JANOJH010000868.1:0-2355 GCA_031408135.1 Bdellovibrio sp.
AAAAAAATTGATATCGACCCTGTTATCGGACTTGGCGCCTTTCAGGCTCGCGAACTTGCTTTCGGAATCGGTGTAAAGCCTGAACTGATCAACAAAACTGTTAAGTTCATGATGGGCCTGTATGAAGCCTTCATAAAATGCGACTGCTCAATTGCCGAAATCAACCCGTTGGTTGTCACTAAAGAAGGCGATATCATCTGCCTTGATGCGAAAATGAATTTTGATTCAAATGCGCTCTATCGCCAGCCACAGATTGTTGAACTCCGTGATTTAAATGAAGAAGATCCAACTGAAATTGAAGCTTCTAAATTTGATCTTGCGTTCATCAAGTTAGACGGCAGCATCGGTTGTCTGGTTAATGGTGCCGGACTTGCCATGGCCACATTGGATATCATCAAACTGCATGGCTCTTCGCCTGCGAATTTTCTTGATGTCGGCGGTGGTGCCAACAAAGAAAAGGTAACGAATGCGTTCAAAATTATCTTAAAGGACCCGAATGTTAAAGGAATTCTGGTCAATATTTTCGGCGGAATCATGAAATGTGATGTGATCGCAGAAGGCGTTATTGCCGCTTCAAAAGAAGTGGGCCTTAAAGTGCCATTGGTCGTGCGATTAGAAGGAACGAATGTTGAACTTGGAAAACGGATTCTCGCCGATAGTGGTCTGAATATTATTTCTGCAAATGACTTAACAGATGCTGCCAAAAAAATTGTGGCCGCAATCAAGGGGCACTAAATAATGGCCATTTTAATTGATAAAAATACTAAAGTTATTTGTCAGGGTTTGACGGGTTCTCAGGGTTCTTTTCACTCTGAACAGTGTAGGGCATATGGCACACAGATGGTTGGCGGAGTTACGCCGGGCAAGGGCGGAACTACTCACATTGGAATTCCGGTATTCAATACCGTCAAAGAAGCAAAGGCTAAAACCGGATGCAATGTTTCGATGATTTTTGTTCCACCACCATTTGCTGCTGACTCAATAATGGAAGCCGTAGATGCGGGTCTTGATCTTGTAATCTGTATCACAGAAGGCATTCCCGTTCTTGATATGGTTAAAGTAAAAAAATATATGGAAGGCAAACACACTCGTCTTATCGGACCAAACTGCCCAGGAGTGATTACGCCTGATCAATGTAAAATCGGAATTATGCCCGGACACATCCACAAGGCTGGCCGAATCGGCGTGTTATCAAGATCTGGCACCTTAACTTACGAAGCCGTTGGTCAGTTAACAGCGCTAGGCCTGGGCCAATCCACTTGCGTGGGTATCGGCGGAGACCCTGTGAATGGCACAAACTTTATCGACGTTCTAAAACTTTTCAACGCAGACAAAGACACCGACGCCGTAATTATGATCGGGGAAATCGGCGGCACGGCTGAGGAAGAAGCTGCAGAATATATTAAAAAAGAATTCAAAAAACCGGTCGCTGTGTTTATTGCGGGCGCCTCGGCCCCTGCAGGAAAACGGATGGGCCATGCTGGTGCCATTATCAGCGGCGGCAAAGGCACGGCTGAAGCCAAGTTCGCGGCCCTAGAAGCTGCGGGCTGCAAAATTTCAAGATCTCCCGCAGATATGGGAACGACTTTAAAAAGCATGCTCAAGTAACCATGATGTACTTAACCGGATCAAAAAATATTAAAGATCTTTTGATCCGCGTTTTTACCAAAATGAACACGAAGTCGTTAACCGTACTTGATTTTCCGGCAGGCTCGGGTTTTACCTCAAATTATCTTCAAAACCGCGGTGCAGATGTGGTTTCCTGGGATATGTTTCCTGAGTTTTTCCAGTCAAATATTTTGAAATGCACTTTCGCAGATCTGCAAAAAGAATTTCCCGCTGAAAATTCGCGATTCGATCTTGCCGTTTTTCAAGAGGGCATCGAACATCTGCCAAACCAGCTTTTTGCACTTAAAGAGTTTCACCGGATTCTGAAAGATGACGGTATTCTCATTGTTACAACCCCGAACTATTCAAATTTGCGATCACGACTGGCCTACCTACTATTTGAATCTGAAACCCCGAAAATAATGCCGCCGAACGAATTAGAGTCGCTTTGGTTTTGTAAAAACAATCGGGGTTATATGGGGCATGTTTTTTAAATTTGTATAATTATTATTCTTATTTATAAATTTTGTGAAAGAAAATTCTTTGGTTTGATTACTTCGAATTGGCAAAGGCATACTTTCGGTAACCAGCATACGGTTAGTTAAAACCGGAATTGCCATTTCTTCTCCATCCGTAAAATTTCCGCCCTTGGCAACAATTTTATATTTGATAGCCGAAACACCAAATGGAATTGAAAGATTCCATTCAACCGTTGTGCTTTGTCCTTTTTTAGCTTTAAAATCTTTT
>JANOJH010000086.1:0-1158 GCA_031408135.1 Bdellovibrio sp.
TAAAGACGAATCTCGAAACAATGGGAGTTAGTGAAGAAACGTTTTGGGAGTGGATAGGTAAGAATTGTTGATTCTTAGTAGGTTTTAATTCTACAGAATCCCAATTCGGAGGGAATCAACCTATTTCAACTTATTTCGAAGGATTAGCACAGCGGTTTTCTCCTCCATCCAGTGCTGATAAACAGAATCTGGCACCATTGGCCGGAAATCAAGTGCACCAAGCAACAGGTCTTCATCACCATCTTTATCAATATCAGCAGCTGTAATTTTTAACCATCGGCCAGACTTGGCTAACTCTGTTGTATGAGGGATGAATTGATCATTGTTGTTTTCGAAATAGATAAATCCATCCTCGTAATGATTCTTGAAGTCAGGGAAGAATGAAATGGCTGCTATGTCGATATCGCCATCTGCATCAAAGTCTCGTGCGACTGCTTTAGACGCTCCATACATCGGATAGAACCAGGTTTCGTTAAATTTATCATGGCCTGTGTTGGTAAAAATCCTTACACCATGATAAGGCTTCAGTACGATGGATATGTCTGCATTGTCTCCGTTGGTATACAAAATATCATAAAGGCCATCGTGATTGAAATCGGCAATATCAAAATAGCTGGAGCCATACACGGGAGGGAAGCGAAGCAATATCTTTAGTTTAAAATTGAAATTGCCCTGGTTAATAAATAGCACGATCTTCTCATCGGCTTGTGAGGTCAAGGCAAGAATATCCGGCAGCCCATCTTTATTAAAATCTTTGACTACGACTTTTCTAGTGCCGGGCTGCGCATTGATAATTCTTTTTATAAATCCGTTCCTAGTATTTTCATAAGCGAGAAGAGCCCCGGTAAAATTCCCAAATGCACACACCACATAATCTTCTCTGCCGTCTTCATTCAAATCGACTTTTTCAAAATAAACGGGGCGCTTTATCGAATCAATTAACGTTACAGGTTTTGTATTGCTTTTCGTTAGGGAAACAATTTCTCCTTCGGCCGGGTCGTTGGGATCCATAATCCCCATCAGGGAAATATCCAATTGCGGAGAGTTTTTAAAATTAATGTAGGAAGGTGGACTATTGAGCAAAAAGGAATCCAACGCAACAAAATTTCGGTCTAGTTTATACAACCTGGATTGACGTGTGCCAATAAAAATATTTTC
>JANOJH010000091.1:0-3757 GCA_031408135.1 Bdellovibrio sp.
TGCAGGTCGGGGTACCAGCCACCGTACCTGATCCAACGTCCTAAATAATTCGAAAGTCGGGGCACCCGATAACCCAAAGTATTATTCAACTGAGGCAGCTTCAGTGCAATTTCTTCCGCTAGCCCCGCACTCAGTTCTTCATCACAATCGATTGAAAGCACCCAGTCGAATTTCGCAAGCTCGGTTGCCAGTTTCTTGGTTTTTCCAAAGCCGAGCCATTTGCCTTCAGTCACATTTGCGCCCATTTTTCTGGCAATCTCGCACGTTGCATCGGTCGACCCCGAATCATACACAACGATATCGGCGGCCCAACTGACAGAGTCCAGTGCGCGTGCAATGTTCAACTCCTCGTTAAGAGAAATCAAGACCACACTGAGCTGAACTTTCCCTGGAACTTTTTGTTTACTGTTATTCACGCTTTTTATGTCACAACCTTTCATCTTTGTTGTCAAACCAAACTCAAAGTCTGTAACATATTTGGATATGAATAAATTTTTTAAAAAACCGGTGGTTTTAACTTTTCTGATCATTTTATCATTTCTGCTTCTTTCCAGACCCGGCTTTGCATATCTTTCCGTAAGTGAAACTGCCGAGCTCATCAAAGAAGGCGAATACCGCATCGGTGTTATCCCGCAATTGATTCTTTCAAGCGGCGGCGAGTCTAACTTAGGCGTATTCTTTGATATGCCCGTAGAAGACGACGTCAACTCGCGCTTTATCATCGGTGGCGGCACCACCGATTTTTATGCCTCGGCCTCGGTTAAATGGGTGCCGTATCCTGATTTCGAAAGACAACCCGCTATCGGTCTGCGCGGCGCCCTCACTTATGCGCGTGATGGCGTAGCCAACTATTACAATCTGCAGGCCACACCGATTATCAGCAAGAGTGTTGATACCGACTGGGGAAAAATGATTCCGTATGTGGGCCTACCGATTACTATCGTCCACAGCACGATAAGTCGCACGGCTTTGCAATTTGTTGTCGGCAGCGAATGGGTCGACCGCAAAGACTTCCAGATCGGCGGCGAATTCGATTTCAATCTGTCGAACACAAATACGGCACTGACTTTACACTTTAATTTTCCGTTCGACGGAAATACAGGATTTAGAAAATAATATGTTAAACTGGTTTTTCAGCTCAACAACCCTCAGCGGCGCAGACATGTACATCGACCTCGGTACGGCCAATTCACTTATTGCCGTTAAGGGTAAAGGCATTGTTTTGAACGAACCGAGTATTGTGGCTGTTACCGAAACCAACATGAAGAAACGAAAGATTCTCGGCATCGGGCTCGAGGGCGTTGAAATCGCTAAAAAAAATCCGGGCCACATTCTCACTATCAAACCCATCCGCGACGGCGTCATCGCCGACTTCGACGCCACCCGCTCGATGTTGCAATATTTTATCGAAAAAGTTTTAGAAAAAAATTCTTTATCGAGGCCTTCTGTTGTGGTGTCTTTACCTTACGGCGTAACCGAAGTTGAAAAAAAGGCGGTCATTGAAGCCTGCCGTTCAGCCGGCGCCAGCAAAACCTACCTCATTGATGAACCGATGGCTGCCGCGATCGGCGCAAAACTTCCGATTAAAGAAGCTTCAGGCCAGATGATTATTGATATCGGCGGCGGCACAACTGAAATTGCGATAATCGCCCTTTCAGATATTGTTTATTGCGAACCGTTGCGGATCGGCGGCCATAAGTTCGATGAAGCCATCATCCGCTACATGAAAGACACTAAAAAACTCATCGTCGACGACGAGACCGCCGAATATCTGAAAATCCAACTTGGAACGGCACTGCCTAAGAAAAATATTATTTCCATCGAAATCGAAGGCCGCGATCTCAACACCGGCTTTCCGCGTAAGCAGGTTGTCACCTCAGAAGAAATCGGCGCTTCACTGTCAGATTCAATTCAGCAGATCGTGCACAGTATTTTAAACGCGCTCGAAAACACCCCGCCCGAACTGGTTTCCGACATCATCGGAAACGGCATCGTGCTGGCCGGCGGTGGCGCACTGATCAAAGAACTCTGTGCAAAAATTGAAACCGAAGTCAGAATTCCGGTTCGCGTTGCCGAAAATCCGCTAACAGCGATTGCCCTCGGTGGCGAAATGGTGTTATCAGATCCTGAGCTTCTCGATAAAATTCAACTGGAAGTTTAGAGGATCAATGAAACGACACCAGCAACGACAGATTGTCATGACCTGCGCACTCCCTTACGCCAACGGCCCGATTCATCTGGGGCACATGCTCGAGCACATCGAAGCCGATATCTTTGCACGCTTTCAGAAAATGCAAGGCCATGAATGTATTTTCATTTGCGCCGACGACACTCACGGCACGCCGATTATGATCAAGGCCCGCGAACTTAAAATCACGCCTGAAGAACTTATAGCCAAATCGCTCGAAGGCCACGTCCGTGACTTTGAGGATTTTAGCATTGGTTTTGATCATTACGGCTCTACGAACTCACCCGAAAATAAGGCGCTGTGCGAATTATTCTATGGTCGGATGAAAGCCAAAAATCACATCCATAAAAAAGCTATCGAACAACTCTACTGTGAACATGATAAAATGTTTCTGCCGGATCGTTTTGTAAAAGGCACTTGCCCGAAGTGTTCCTCAAAAGAACAATACGGCGATTCGTGCGATGTGTGTGGTGCAACGTATTCACCGCAGGATTTAAAAGATCCGGGCTGTTCGATCTGCGGTACAAAACCGGTTAAGAAAAAATCAGATCACATCTTTTTTAAGCTTAATGATTTTAAAACTTATCTGCAGGAATGGTTACCGCAGCATACAGCTCCCGAAGTTTCTAAAAAAATGCTCGAATGGTTTAATGAGGATCTCCGCGACTGGGACATCTCACGCGACGAGCCCTACTTCGGTTTTTCAATTCCCGGCGAGCCCGGAAAATATTTTTATGTGTGGGTGGATGCCCCGATGGGTTATGTGTCTTCTCTTGATCAATGGGCCAAGAAAAATAACCGCAAGCTTGAAGAATTCTGGTCTGAAGATTCTAATACCGAAATTTATCACTTTATCGGAAAAGATATCGTGTATTTTCATACCCTTTTCTGGCCGGCCCTCTTAAAAAGCGCCGATTTTAAAGCGCCAACGCGGGTAAATGTACACGGGCATGTTATGGTCAACGGCGAGAAAATGAGTAAATCAAAAGGCACTTTCATTGCCACGCGGGTTTACCTTAACCACCTCGATCCTCAGTTTTTACGTTACTATTACGCTACAAAAATCAATGGCACGATCGACGATCTCGATCTCAGTTTTGACGACTTTACTTCACGAGTAAATTCCGATCTGGTGGGAAAAATCGTTAATCTGGCTTCGCGCGGCGCCCAGATGCTTTCTAAAAAAATGGACGGCGTCATGAGTACACCCGACGCCGCAGGTACTGAATTGCTGCAGAAAATTTCTGAGCAGGCCGAAGCTATCTCCAAATATTATGATACCCGCGAATTTGCAAAAGCCACGACGCTCATCCGCGAAATGGCCGAAATCACCAATAAATATTTCGACGACAAAGCCCCATGGAAAACCGTAGAAAGTGACCCCTCTGCCACCAAGCAGGTGCTGACCACCACTTTAAATGCGTTTCGCAAAATGGCCATTTTCTTAAAACCGGTTTTGCCGAAAATGGCGGTACAGGTTGAATTGTTGCTCAATGAAAAACCCTACCAGTGGAGCGATCACTTAACCGTTTTAACTCAGCATAAAATCAATGACTACACCCACTTGGT
>JANOJH010000630.1:0-1161 GCA_031408135.1 Bdellovibrio sp.
AATATTTTTTCTTCTTTTACCTGCGAAATGAAGTTTGAATTTTTAGTGTGAATACTCAATGGCTGTTCGACATTGCTTCTTTTGGAAAAGAATTCTTCAAAGCTTGGAATTTTATTTTGGTCAATGAGCTCCAGATAATCAGGCACCAGAAAAGAGCCTGCTTGTGGGAAAATGCCCAGTACGGCTTCTGGAAAAAGTTTTAACTGACCGTTTCCATGTTGCTGATCAAATTCTTCTTTTTTGTAGTTGATGAAAAAAGTCAACTCATCTCGATACGTGTCAGGATTAAAGTGAATATCCAGTGAACTGCTTTGCAAAAGGTGGTAAATGGAAGTCCGGAATACATTGCTATCGTTGTCAAAGTCGTCAAAATCTTCTTCCAGCAAAGCTTCATCCGCCTTCACTTTGTTATACAAGGAGTACGCCAATAGAAAAGATTTGTTGAACGAGATGTTAGCATCCTCGCGCAAGCGAATTACCCACTGTTGGTTTTCAATGACCAGCTCCACCGGAAAGAAAAGTAATGGACAGCGCACAAATGTTCCATCCGAAAATTTTCCCCGCACAAAAGGCCAACCAATGTGCAAGTCTTTCGTGCCACGCTCGTCAAAAAGAAAACGATCAAGTCTTAAAAGTTTTTTTAATTTCTTGCTGGCTTCATTACTAGCCTCCATCCGGCTGTCTACCAGGGGGCATAGTATTTTTTTTGTGCCACGGATTAATGCTTCAATGATTTCAAATGATTTTTCTTTATTGAGCTGACTAAGTTCATGCAAATCCATAAACTGTTCAGAAGTAATTCTTGGCAAATACAACATGCGGTTATTACCTGCCAGATTTGTCAGTCGCCTGATGTAGGTTTGTAATATTTCAGTGATGTTTGCCGGCATCTTTTAATGTATTCTTAAAAGCGAATATAGGGTCTTATTTTTTCAACGGTTTCGGACTTAATCGTTTGAATTTGAGTAAGGTCGTCAATCGTTTTGAAATTACCATGCTGAAAACGGTACGTTACAATGGCTTTGGCAAATTTGTATTTTATATAAGGATGAGCCGCGAGAGTTTTTTCGTCTGCCTCATTGATATTAATCTGGATGGGAATGAAATTTTCAGGCATGAATGATTTCTTGTTAAGCCTATTGATCACTGCCGTATCAAGAC
>JANOJH010000161.1:0-1303 GCA_031408135.1 Bdellovibrio sp.
GAAAGAAAATCGAGTACTGAGAAATTCAATGACTTACTGGATATGTTATTGGATGCGCGATATGAAGATACGGGTGAGCCGATGGACGAAGAAAGAATCATTGATGAAATATTGGTACTCGTTATCGCAGGCCATGAAACAACAGGCAACGCACTTTCATGGACGTTGTATCTGTTAGCTAATCATCCTGAAGAGTTGACGAAATTAAAAACTGAAACCCAACACTTAAGTCTGGATCAATGCGTGCGGCATGATCGATTGAATGCGGTGATCAACGAAGGCATGCGACTTTATCCACCTGCCTGGATCAGCGATCGCATATCCTTACAAGACGATACCTATAAAGATTACACGTATCCAGGTGGCACAATAGTCCTGTTGTTCTATTATGGATTACATCGCGACAAAAAGCATTGGGATAATCCTGAATCGTTTAAACCTGATCGTTTTTTAAAACAGAACATCGATAAGGAAAAACAGAAAGCTTTTTATCCCTTTGGCGCAGGCCCAAGACTTTGCATCGGCAATAGTTTTGCGTTGGCCGAGATGGCCATATTTCTTCAAACTATCATACAGAGTTTTGACATTGAACCAACCAACAGTAGACCTTCTGTAAAACCGCTCGTAACCCTGCGCCCAGATAAGGTTATTTTAAAGATTAGAAAATCAAAACCTTAACTTTCCCGGACTACTTCTCTATTTTTTTTCCAACAATATCCTGGCCTGCCTGATGCAACGTGACACTTTGTACTTTCCCATCACTATGTTGATTAAACGTGAGCTGGGCTTCCACTACTTTTAAATAGAAAACGTTTTTTGACTTTGGGAAGACGGGAAATTCAGGTTGGCCTGTTGCCTGCGCTTTCAATTGCGTTCCTTCTCTGGAAACTGTTAAGATAAATCCGGGAGCAAGTTGGTATTGACCCACATAGCTTTCCAAAGTGTTGGTGTCCACCACTATTTCTTTTATCACATCACCGGCACTCACACCTAATTCCTTCAACCTGTCAATACCCCTCTGATTACCGGGATTAAGCTCTACGGATTGTTTATAATCTTCAATAGCTTTCTCTTTATCTCCTTTCTTCACAAAAGCTTCACCTCTACTATAAAAAACATTCGAGGATTGAGGATAGGCTTCTGCATTGAGGTTGAATACAGCAATAGCTTTTTCTATCTCGCCTTTAAAAACTTCATCCTTTCCCATAAACAATTAAAGTGGGGTTTTCTGGTGGTAAAAAATAGGCATGTTCAAAAATGGGTGGTTGAGCATGAGCGGGTGTTGGGATGGTTTGGCACGGGC
>JANOJH010000189.1:0-1241 GCA_031408135.1 Bdellovibrio sp.
TGAGGAAAGTTCCTGGTTATCACGATGAGCCCTTGAAGGGGTAAAGAAAAGGGCAACGATCGATTAGACTGACTAAATCTTATCGAGCTATTTATTCCGAGCATTCAAATGGTGAACTTGAAATTATTTTAGTCGAAGAGGTGAACAAACATGAGTACTAAATATGGTCTTAAAGAATTAGAAGCTGAATTTGGCGAACTTACTTTTGGGCGCCTTCTCCGGTCGCATCGCATGGGCGAAGAACGAAGTCAGGTTGAAATGGCAAAGCTTTTAAAGATCTCAAAACAAAGTCTTAATGATCTTGAAAGTGGACGAACGATCCCTTCAATTTCTAGAGCCTTTGAGATTGCTAAGAAAATTGGCCTTATGGAAGCAACTTTAGTTGAATTGGCTATTCAGGACCAATTCCGTCATGAAAAAATGAATCTTGTTGTTAAAGTTGAAGGCCGAAGGAAGTTTAAGAAAGCTTCGTGATATTCATGTCATTTGCCGACCCGCTTATGGCTATTTGACAATCGATAGATTTTTTATTTCTTTGAATGCGAGACTGCTCCGTATTTTTTTTCATAAATTGTTTTTAAAATATTTCTAGCATCTTTTTGTGGAAGCTTTGCATTTTTAGAGTCTTTTATCTATTCTCCTTGCCAAAATGCTAGAGAGTTTGAGTTTGTAGGGCCTCTCTCAATCCCGATGTTAGACGTTGGTTCGCGGCGTCGAAGACTGGCTTATTCATTGGTATTTAACATAAAATCCGAGTTTAGAATGCCACTATGTGCCGACGTATAAAAGTCGGATCAATAACAGATTGGATTGAACTAGAGGTTGGTAAGGTCCGAACGGCGAATTTTGAAAAAATACGAGTTTATATATCAGGCGGATTTGGAGGGCAAATTTATTGGTTCACTATTCTCACAGATTTTCATCGTTGGTTTCCGATGCTGCTTCGTGCCGACGACACTAGGGGCGAAGAACCTTTTACTGCAGTTGGTGCAGATTTCAGTAACCTTTTAGGAAACCGGCGCCGACAAATCTCAATTTATTTAGACACATTTTTTTTTAAAATTAAATCTTCAATGTTTTTTTCATGAGCATCAAAACGTAATTCTAGGCGATCTTGCCGTTCATATAATGAAGCATAGCCATCGAGCACAAACTTATTTCTGGAATTTTGTTCTTCCATAAGAATTGCCATTCGATGTATTTCAGATAAGACAAGTTCAACTTTGGAATCAACCTGATTA
>JANOJH010000192.1:0-2135 GCA_031408135.1 Bdellovibrio sp.
AAAACTTCTACCGCGAGGCCTGTGTTACCGGCCTGGATGGTGATGAGAAAATATTGGCCATAGCGAAACAGAAAATAGAGCATAGGCATTCTCAAGGTAAAAAATAACGACTATGGGCATGAAGAGAAGAGAATTCATAAAGTCAACGGGGGTTTCGGCTCTGGGCGCTCTGGCCGGTTCATCGCTCTTTCTAAAGGCCTGCCATACCGAAGAAGATATGATTGGCGAGCCCAATTGGATTGTTGCCGGCAACTTTGACAGACCTTTATTTATTCCACCGGTGTTAAGCAATAGCAGTATTCAACTTGTTACCCAACCTATTTCGGGCGAGATGCTTGGTGGTACAACAAATTCCTTGTTGTCTTACCGAAGTGGAATACTTGGCCCTACATTAAAAGTTGCCCGTGGTGAAACGGTAAATGTTCAGTTACAGAATAATCTTGCGGAAGAGACAAATATTCACTGGCATGGACTGATCGTTCCTGAAAACATGGATGGTCATCCGAAGGATGTTTATCCTGCCGGAGGCTCTTATAACTATGTACTACCAATCCAACAACGGGCGGGCACCTATTGGTATCACCCGCATCCGCACGGTGCTACTGCAAGGCAAGTATTTATGGGGCTTGCCGGAATGTTTATTGTGAACGACAGCGAAGAGGCTTCGCTCAATCTTCCTTCTGGCGATGCTGAAATTCCATTGATCATTCAGGACAAGCGATTCGCGGGCGCATCACTTGATTATTCCCCATCGGATAATGAGATTATGACAGGATACCTCGGTGAACAAATTACAGTAAATGGAATTTACTCACCGTATATAAATGTGAGCAAGGGATGGCAACGCTTACGTATTCTCAATGGGTCAACGGCTCGTGTGTATAAACTTGCATTTTCAAACGGCATGTCATTTCACGTGATCGGTTCCGATGGCGGCTTGCTTGCTTCACCGGAAAGCGTATCAAGTTTGATGCTGGCACCCGGAGAACGTGCCGATGTATTGATTGATTTCTCCTCGCTCCCCATCGGGCAGGAAGTTTTCCTGGCCAGCAACAAGTTCAGTAAATACAACATCCAGGGTAGGCAGGATTTTAATATTATGAAGTTCAAGATTGAACGCGAAGCATCTGGAGCTTTTAGCTTACCAGCAAGCCTGTCAAGCGTTCCTCCGATTCCTTCTTCTACAGCCGTTCAAACAAGAGTGTTTGATATTGCTGCTTTGGTAGGTGGTGGTATGGGCGGGCATGGTGGTATGGGACGTCACTCTATCAACGGAAAAATATTTGACATGGAACGGATTGATGAGACTGTGAAAGCCGGAACAACCGAAATATGGGAGTTCGATAACTGGATGGGCGATGAAATTCATCCGATGCACATTCATGGAGTGCAGTTTCAGGTTGTTGAACGGATTGGCGGTCGCAACTCACTTATTGCAACCGAGAAAGGCTGGAAAGATACTGTGCTCTTAATGCCAGGTGAAAAGGTGAGAGTAATTATGACTTTCCCTTCATATAAAGGAGTATTTGTATTTCACTGCCATAACCTGGAGCATGAAGATGACGGCATGATGCTGAACTATGAAATTGTATAACAAAACTTTAAACTAAATAACTATGAAAACAAAAATGATGATGATTTACCTGGTTCTGGTGAGTTGGGGAGCGTATGCACAACACGATCATGCGGGGCATGGTGATGATAAAAAAACGGAGAAAGATATGGCAATGTTTAAGGATGCTAAATTGGGCAAAGCCTATGAACATTATGTTCATGTAAAGGATGCATTGGTAGCTTCCAAAGCCGATGAGGCAAAAATGGGTGCTGGCGAATTACAGAAAGCTCTGAAAGAAGTAAGCGGATCAACCGCTGCCAGCGAAGCCGCTTCAAAGATTGCTGCTTCATCTGATTTGAAAGAGCAACGCAAAGTATTCAGCACATTAAGCAATGAGATGACTGCTTTGGTAAAAGACGGAAAACTTTCGATGGGCATGTTGTATTTGGAATACTGCCCTATGGCCAACGGAAACACCGGAGCGTATTGGCTTTCAGCACATTAAGCAATGAGATGACTGCTTTGGTAAAAGACGGAAAACTTTCGTTGGCCATAGGGCAGTATTCCAAATACAACATGC
>JANOJH010000212.1:0-3133 GCA_031408135.1 Bdellovibrio sp.
TCCACCGCATCCTTCACAACCTCGCCGTCGACCTGTTCCGCAAGGACCGCGAGGACGCCACCGAGGATATCGAGCGCGAGGTCGAGAAGAGGTGGCGTGATGACTCATACACCGTGGACGACTTTAATATGGATTGGTATGATTATACGCTGACTTAAATCGAACCTAAACCGTCAGTGCTTATTAGATTGAATCATCAAGTCGGCAATTAGCTTTGAAAAACGTACCGGGTTAGGAACCGAAGTCCCTTCAGTCAGCAAGGCCTGATTGTAAAGAATTTCAGACCAATTCTTAATTTGCTCTTCGTTTGCATTGAGCATCGCTTCGAATATTAAATGATTCGGATTGATTTCAAGAATGCGTTTGGATTCTTTATCATAGCCTTCGCCCATTTTAGAAAGAATTTTCTGCATATTGGCTGACATCTCATTTTCTGCCGAAACCAGGCAAACCGGTGTTTCTGTCAGGCGATCTGAAATCACAACATCTTTTACGTTTTCGCTTAAGCTGGTTTTCATTTTTTCCATTAACGCACCAAAACGCTCGACTTGAACTTTTTTAATCGTTTCTTTTTGTGTTTTTTCTTCGGCACTATCGAGATCTAAACCTTCTTTGGTTACGGAAACCAGATTTTTTAGCTTGAACTGCGGTAAACTTTGCGTCAGCCATTCATCTACGGTGTCCGTTAAAAGCAACACTTCGTAATTTTTTTCCTTCAGTTTTTCTAAATAAGGAGAGTGCTTGATGCCTTCGAGTCGTTCGCCGGTAATAAAATAGATATCTTTTTGTTCCGGTTTCATTCGGGAAACATATTCATCTAAACTTGTTAAGGCAGCCGATTGGGTTGAGTTAAATAAAAGCAGATCCTGAATTTTTTCAACCTGCGAATTGTCGGTAGGTATTCCTTCTTTTAAGGTTGTGCCGAACTCCGACCAGAAGTCTTCATAGGCCTTACGATCTTTTGCCAGCCAATCTTTAAGGGTGGCCAAGATTTTTGCCACAATATTCTTGCGAATTTGGGTAACCAAGCGGTCTTGCTGTAATAACTCGCGGGATACATTTAACGAAAGATCACTGGAGTCAACCAAGCCCTTAACAAAACGCAGGTAAGAAGGCAGTAGGTCTTTGCAGTTTTCCATAATGAAGACGCGCTTGATATAAAGACTTAAGCCGAATTCATATTCTTTCATTTGAAAATTAAAAGGTTTCTTTGATGGTAAATAAATTAAGGCGGTAAATTCGGTCGTGCCCTCGGCTTTAAAATGAATGTGCTTTGCCGGCGGTTGCCAGTCATGCGCCACATGCTGATAGAACTCGTTGTATTCTTCAGGTGTAACATCGGCAGCCGGTCTTAACCATAAAGCCTTTTGACTGTTTAAAATTTGGTCTTCGAAAGTTGTTTCATTTTCTTTTTTGACTTCTACGCTCATTTTAATGGGCCAAGCTACAAAGTCGCTGTATTTTTTTACTAAGGATTTTAATGTCCAGGTATCGGTGAAGTTCTGCGCTTTTTCAGAAGATCCGTCTTCGTTTTTTTTGTCTTCAAGCTGTTTGAGTTTCAGGGTAATTGTGGTGCCGTGGCCTTCTGGGCGGGGAGCGTTTTCAATTGTATAGGTTCCGTCGCCATTTGATTCCCAAACAGTACCGATGCTTGTACCGGTTTTTTGTGTATGCAAAGTTACTTTTTCTGCAACCATGAATGCAGAATAAAAACCAACGCCGAATTGACCGATCAGTTCCGGCTTTGATTTCATTTCCTTATTCATCTGCGAAAAAGCTTTGGTGCCTGATTTAGCGATGGTTCCGATAAACTGAGTCACTTCTTCAGGCGTCATGCCGATGCCATTATCAATAATTTGTAGGGTGTGGTTTGCGGCGTCTGGTTTAAGGCGAATTTCTAAATTAGTCGTGTCATTAATAAGTGAAGCATTGGTTAAACTTTCAAATTTTAACTTATCTATGGCATCTGACGCATTGGAGATCAGCTCTCTGATGAAAATTTCTTTTTGCGAGTAGAGGGAGTGTATAACGATATCTAACAATTGTTTTATTTCAGCGTTAAAACTTTGCACTGTTTTAGACATAATATTTCCTTTTTCAAATTCGTAAAAGAATATGAAATATGTATAATCGTGGCCAGAGTCAATTTATATAATCTTCAGTGGTGAAAGAGAGCGTAAAAGATGAAAAAATTGCAATAATTTCAGTAAGTTAGCAGGGCACTAAATCAGACTGGCTACCGGATCATGATCGCTGTAGCCGTAAACCTCATTATATTTTTTTCCGTTTTTTTCTGCGGGCTTTTCCTCAAACGAGTACCATGCATACGAGCTAATAAAGAACCTATGTATTCAAAAAAACAACCGTATTACCTATGGCCCGCACCGCACCCATGTGGGAAAAGATTCGCCGTTCGTGATCAAGCACGATCAGAATTGGCGGCTCAAAGGATTTCAATCGATAGAATTAAGACGGAATGAGGATTTGTTTTTTACGCAGCCCATGGCGATGTCAGTAGAGGCGGCCGAAAAAATACGGCTCATGTTGCCGGGAATTATTGAGCAGATTCTTGAAAAGGGATTGCCGGCCCCACCATAAGATCGACGTGACATTTGCGGCAAGTGGTTTCAAATACTTTGGGAAGTGAATTTGGATTTTGAGGTTCGGTATCAAAGGCCTGACTCGCCAATGAAGCTGTTGAAAATTCAAAATCTTGCAGTAAATTTCGACTTAATCCGGCAAGATTATCACAATACGACTTCTTATTATTTAGACTATTGTTTTCTTTCACTTGTCTGAGTGAGGGATCTATCGCCTCGAGCGCTGTAATTAATCTTACCATTTGATTGAACTCAAATTTGAGTTCAATCAAATGCTTATTAAATTCAGCTACTTAGCGTTTGCATAATAAAACTGGGGTAATCAATGGTTTTCAGATCTTCGGAACCTTTTTCATCGCGACCTCCAAGTTTAATGGATCTAGTAAATGAACACATCATGGGCGATGTTTGGATTCGCGACGCCCCATTTGGCCCGATCACAGATTCCTTATTATTGGCAAAAAATTTTGGTATTACTCATAGCAATATCTTAAGGTCCGTAGATAAATGTAACGCTAAACTTGCTAAGGAAT
>JANOJH010000226.1:0-5903 GCA_031408135.1 Bdellovibrio sp.
AAAACAAAATTGGTAATTTCACTTTTTCTCCTTAGTTTGGTTTGTATCGCTTCATTTCCATAACGTGCCGAGTGAGCAAAGGTTACGAAAATTTTTTAAAGCTTCTCTAGTGTCGACCAATTGCTTTTGGGCTTCCAGTCTAGTTTTAAAGCGTCTCAGAATGAAATCATTATTTAAAAATCCGCGGCAATCAAAAACAACGTTTCGGTGAATGGGCCATTTTATCGTAAGCGATTTGAAGTACAGCCATTGAACGTACCGACTCGAACGGCGACAATCATTACATGGCATCAACCTTGCTTTTTTTATTATCAATACGAAGGAGTATTTTGAAATGAAATCGAGTAAGAAAATATTGGCAAGGATGATGGGAATGTTGCTTTTGCTTGTCAGCGTTCAGGCTTTTGGCGAAGCTAAGTACGAGGAGCTTAGCCCCGAACAGGTTATGCAAGAAATTAAAAAAGGTCAGCCTTTGGTTCTGGATGTAAATCTCAAAGAAGATTATATAAAAAAGCACTTGCCGACAGCGAAACTCATTCAGTTTGGTAAAATGGAAGACGTGATGCCGAAAGATAAAAACAAAAGAATCATTTTCTATTGTATGAGTGAGCTGTGCAATTCAAGCCACGAGATGGCGAAAGCCGCGTTAAGATCCGATTACAAAAATGTGGCCACCATGCCGACGGGTCTCAACGGCTGGGTAAAAGCTGATCTACCGACTGAAACCAATGTAGGATTGAAGTAAGCCGAACTGACTATTTACAATTCAGTAGAATTTCGGCTTGCGAACCTAAAATTACTTTCGTGTCGCCGCCAGCCGACATCTTCATAAAGAATTTACCTCCACAAACTGGAATATCCGCAACATCTATACTTGGGAGATGCACGAGCCTTTCCCCAGGTGCTAATACAATAGTGTATGTGCGAGAGTTTTCGCCGTAGAATCCTCGGTAATCGCGCGGATAAGTGGCTGTGCCATCGACGAAACTGACATTCAGGGCTATTGCCTCACTTGAAGCCTTGCTCAACATAATATGGCCGTGAAGATCAACATTATGACTAGTCCAAAGATACTGATTGAATTCGAACTCTGCCGTCGGATATTGCGAAGTGGGAGGCTGCACCGGGGGATTCGTAGGGGGCGGAATTACCGGATTTCCTTCTCCCTGTTTTATCGGCGGTGGCGTTACATCTGTTGCTTGAGTATCCGTCTTTTTTGAGCAAGCACCAAAAACTATTAAACTTGCTAGAACTATTAAAACTTTCATCATATCCCCTTTGCTGTTTAGTAATCCTAGTTAAGTTTTACAAGAGTAGAAAATAAAAACTTTTAGTCAGAAAAAATACCCCAAAGCACGGTGAAAAACGCCGCAAGCCGCGGCTTTTTTATCGCCCGAGGAGTCAGATTCGTCCCGCAAAGTAATAGGCGACTTTGGTCCAGTCTAAAATTGAGAATTTGCCTCTCAAAAGCATTAAACAAATTAATACGGATTATAATTTATAAGAACTTGAAAACCTATCAAATCGAGACGTACAATATATATATGATGATGCCTCCCGGCGCCCTCACAACGAGCTTTAAAGCTTTGGTTCTTAACGCAAGTTACGAACCTCTCCGTATCATTTCATGGCAAAAAGCTTTAATTATGTGGTTTCAGGAAAAAGTTGATGTGCTTGAATACCATTCTGCATTTGCTAGATCGGTTCAGAATTCCTTCAAACTTCCAAGTGTTCTTAAACTGAAATCTTACGTCCGACCGAAAAAATTAGATGGCGTCAGATTCTGCCGCGAAAATGTTTACATTCGCGATAATTATACCTGTCAGTACTGTGCCGTTAAATTTAACTATAAAGAACTGACAATTGATCACGTCTTACCGGCTTCGCAAGGTGGGCCCAAAACTTGGAAAAACGTAGTTACGGCGTGCCGTTGCTGCAATCAGACGAAAGCTAATCGCACGCCTGAAAAAGCAAAGATGCCACTACTGAATGTACCGCGGGCGCCTTCGTGGCTGCCGGTTTTTGAATTCAATATCGGTGGCGATCGTGAAGACAAGTCGCCGACCGTCTGGAAAGATTATCTCAGGTTTAAATCTAACTGATGAATTATACAATTCTCGTCAATTTTATTTCGGCCGATGAGGCAGTTGATCTGCGTTCACGCATTCTCCGGCCCGGACAGCCCATTGAAAATTGCATTTATCCCGGCGACAACGATGCCGGCACTTTTCACATCGGAGTTGTGATTGATGCAAGGATTGTCAGCAACGGCACATTCGTAATGGAAAAAAATGATAAATTTCCCGAAGCCAAAATTAGCTACCGGTTGCGGGGCATGGCCACCGATACCCGATTTCAGAATATGGGTTTCGGAAAATTAATTATTAAGGCCGCACTGCTGGAACTGCAAAAAAGAAACTGCGAATTGATCTGGTTTAATGCGCGGGTATCGGCCGAAGGATTTTACGAAAAAATGGGTTTTCTGGCGTTGCCTGAAGTATTCGATATTCCGCTCGCCGGACCTCACAAAGTTATGTACAAGTGGTGCCGGTAGCGCTAGCGTTAGGTGATGATTATATCATTTACGCATAAACTTCTTGTTAAAGAATTCGTCGAAATTGTCTCAGAAACAAATGGAATTTCACTGGTCGACACCCTTGACCTGATGCTTTCGTCTTCACTCAAAACAAAAAATGTTGAAGCCTACAGTTGGGTTGCCGAATACCGTGAATTGCTGAATGATTTCATGGTCAATAAAATCGATATCCTTGCGCTCACAAAACATAAATTCAATCTGGTGCTTGAAGAGTTCTTCAAACTGTTTCCGTTAAAATATCAGGAAGAACACATTCACCTATCCGGTTCGCTAACCGGCGAATTTATCTGGAACCACCTGCAGCCGATACTCGACGGACCCAACCGCGAAATTTACGAACGCAAAATAAAAGCGGTTTACGGCGAAGATGCATGGCCGATCAATTCTGCCGAAGATGTTGATCGGCTGATCCGGTTAAAAGAAGATGAAGGCTTTACGACTTATCTGAAAATACTTTTTTTACCGAGTTTGATCTTTATTTCGCGCGAGGCTCACGCCGAAGCTTCGTATCATATGGCAACCGAGCTCTACAAAAAACAGAACGTCGGCTCTATCCGTCTGAAATTCATGATGAATCGCCAAACTTCAAAATCTGATGACAAAATTCCGGGTTTGGATCAGGTCACCTCTGAAGATGTTGTGATGGGGCTTTATGAAGGCTTCAAAAAATTTCAGTCCGAACACAAAGACTTTCAGTTTGCGCTTTCGCCGTCTTTCCGCAAAGAAACGAATTATTTTGATTCTGATAAATTTGCAACCCGAAAAGAACATTTTATGTTTCAGATCGATGAAATTCTGGCCATGATCGACCGCTATCCTGAACTGGTTGCTCACCTGAACGAAGTCGACACCGTGGGTGATGAACGGGAAATGTACCGCAAAGAGCATTTCTACGAATTTCAGCACGGTTTCAGAAAACTGCAGTACCGCGGCTTCAAAATTAAATCTCATCACGGTGAAACCTGGCATACCCTCAAAAAGGGAATTCAGGCCGTCGACAATGCCATGAACATCTGGCAGATCGACGCGCTCGAGCACGGCATCAGTCTTGGCATTAATCCTAATCTTTATTTTCACCAGATTTATCAGCGGGTTATTTTAAAAAATCTTTCTGGTGCTGCAATCGATGCAAGCTCTACCGATTACAAAGAGCTGCTCGAACTGAACTGGGCTAATTACCGCCCCATCCTGCAGAAATTGCTTACCGGCGAAGTTCTTAACGAAAGCGACCGCACAAAGTTTCTGAAGGCTAAATTTCACACGGCCCGCGAAGTTGAACAGTACCAGCACGACGTGCTGAACCGCCTCATTCAAAAAGGAGTGTCCCTGATTACGCTGCCGTCTTCCAATAATAAGCTCACCGGAAAGTTCCGTGATTACAAAGACCATCCGTTCTCGTGGTGGGAAAAGAAGAACGTCAATCTCGGCATGGGCACCGACAATTACGTCACGTTGAACACGTCTTACATTCAGGAAATGCTGATTCTTTTATTAACCGATCCTTCGAATTTAAAAATCACAAAATTGCTTATGGTTACCACCGGCGAAACCCGAAGACCGTTTATCAGTCAGTTACTCTGGAAAATGCGGAAGGACGTCAACAGCCATGTTTAAAAATTCACGGACCTGGAGACTTGTTGCCATTTTGATCCTTGGATTTGCCAGCGGCCTGCCTTTGGCCCTGACCGGTCAGTCGCTACAGGCGTGGCTTACAGTCGAGAACGTCGATATTTCGACCATCGGCTTTTTCAGCCTTGTGGGTTTACCGTACACCTTTAAATTTCTGTGGGCGCCGCTGATGGATCGCTTTGAATTGCCGATTCTCGGGCGCAGACGCGGCTGGCTGGTTATTTCGCAGGTGGCAATTGCAGGCGCACTTGTACTGATGTCGACCTTTTCACCGAGCCAGAACACGCAGGCCATTGCTTTGCTTGCGGTACTTGTGGCGTTCCTTTCGGCCTCGCAAGACGTGGTCATCGATGCATACCGCACCGATATTTTAGATCCCAGCGAACGCGGCATCGGCTCTTCTCTGACAGTTTTTGGATACCGGCTTGCGATGATACTATCTGGCGGTATCGCTTTTGTCTGGGCCGATCCTGTAAATGGCAGCGGCTGGAACTGGCCGAAAATTTACGTCATCATGGCCGGAATTATGATGGTTTCCGCCGTAATTTCGCTGGTGTTTTTACCACCACTTCCGAAAAGCATGAAAGCTCCGGTAAGCGACGCAAAAAACGACCTCTTAGGATTTTTAGCCTTAGTGATTGTGGTTGTGATCGGTTATCAATTTACCACGCGGCTTGCAACGCCATTTTCTGAAAGCCTTCTTACGCCGCTCTTTGATACCTTGCCCGAAGGAAAACCGAATCCCGACATTAAAAAATGGGCCGATCTGCTTTCACTTTTCATCGGCCTTGCATTCACAGCCCCACTTGGCTGGTGGGCTTCAAAGAAAGCAAAATTCGAAACCCTTAATGTTTCACTTGCAAATTATTTCAGTATGAAAGGTGCCGTAAGCTTTCTGGCATTGATTATTTTATATAAACTCGGTGATGCGTTCGCCGGATCGCTGATGACTTCATTTCTGATCAAAGGCGCAGGGTTTGCGCAAGCTGAAATCGGCGTGGTAAATAAAGTCATCGGTATGTGGCTCACGATCGGCGGCGCTATTGTTGGCGGCGCGCTGATGTTTAAGCTTGGTCTGTACAGATCACTTTTTGCGTTCGGTATTTTGCAGCTTCTTTCTAACTTAAGTTTCTGGCTTGTGGCAGTTCTCGGAAAAGGCGCTTGGGGTTCGTTCCCGCTACCAGCGTTTGATATTCTTATTGTTTCGCTCAAAGAAGCCACCAATGTTGACTGGCTACTGTTGTTTGCCGTCGGCAGCGAGAATGTCACTGGCGGAATGGGTACAGCGGCGTTTGTTGCCTTCCTGATGGCACTCTGCAATCAGAAATTCACCGCAACTCAGTACGCGCTGCTTTCGGCTTTTTCAGCCATCGGACGTGTCTGGGTAGGCCCCATGGCCGGAGTTTTAACTGCCGTCATCGGCTGGCCCGCGTTCTTTATTTTTTCAACTGTAATGGCCGTGCCCGGAATGCTTATGCTTTATAAAATGCGCACGGTGATTCTTGCGCTTGAAGCCCCTAAAGGAATCTTACTAACAAACGATTAATTATCTCGTGACTGTGCAACTGTAGCCCGGTCGCAGATAACTTTCTTTTTCATTAGCTGCAGGCTTTCGCAGTTTAATACTGCTCATGTCTTCGGTAAATCCCACAAGGCATTTTTCGAGTTCCTGCAGGCT
>JANOJH010000236.1:0-1519 GCA_031408135.1 Bdellovibrio sp.
CTCAATCCCCCCGTCAGCGTAACATCACCCACCGATTCAAACCCCATACGCTGGTAAAACGGGATTGCGCTCAAGACAGCATTGACCGTGAATTGACCTGCATTACCAGCTGCAACAGCTTGATCTCGCGCGAATTCCCACAAATACTTGCCGATGCCACGACCTTGAAACGACGGCACGATATACAAGTGCTGCAAATGACTGTTATCACGTACAGCCACCACCCCGCAAAAAACGCCATCTTCTTCGCCCAGCAAATAGTTGACATTGGGTAGTGTCATCAGTCCAGTCAGCCCCGTAGGCGTGACCATCTGCAAGAACTTCTCAGCACCTTTACCGTCAGGATCAACCAAAAATAAATGCATCAATGAATGAATCAATTCACTGATTTTTTCGGCATCAGAATTTACGGTTTTGCGGATATTTATCATTTAAAGATTTTTTTTGCTATGTTTTAAATAGTTACTTATCCAACAAATACGATGACTAGAAACGAATTTCTTACAACTTAACTTATAACTACTTTAAAAATTATTTAGTTTCAGCTAGCTTCTTAAGATGCTTAGATATTGAAAGCGAGAGCGACTCTAAACTTGTTGCGTAATCATCACGAAAATCGATATATTTTTTAGTTTTTAAAAGTGTCGGAATTGTGCAATCAGAAAGTAAAACGGGAATCAGCGATACTCGACGCTCATCTATTTCCTGCCAATATTTCGTTTGCCATTCATTCTCGACCCATTTAGATTTAGTCGAATTCTCAGATAGAACGATTACTACGAAGTCAGATGCTTCCAAGCCTTCTGCAACACGCGTAGGAATAGATTCTCCACCGAGAATTTCCCATTCATCCAACCACGGCAAATGACCTTGATTAGCTAAATCTACAGCTAATCCTTTAACAAAACTCTTATCTGCGGAAGAGTGCGACAAGAATATCTTCGCTCCTTTGTGAGATTTCATAAATTGAGCTTCAAAAATTCTGTTGTTAAGTAGACCTGACACGTACGCGAACTCTTCAAGAGCATTTATCCGCTCTTCATCATGCAATGAATTACCTTTATATGGAGTTAAATTATTCCAAAGATTTTCATAACGTAAAAAAAGATCTTTGGTATTCGATTGCCTCAAAGAGCTTACAGGAACTAAATGCTCATTACTCGCTACGCCAAATGGAGCAAATTGCATAACTGCATGCAACCGTCCTCGTTCATATGTATCGTTATCAAATTCACCAATTCGACCTTTATGAACCCCTCTAATCACGTAAGCAGGGCCATACTGAAAATCATCTTTGGAATAGGGCATATATATTTAAACGAGAATTTATTGCTTACAAATCAGCTATTGGCCTAATAAGATATATTAACTATAACCCACACCACAAACTGGGGTCAGAGTGTTGCCGCCGATCCAAAACTGACCCACTTATAGAGGTTGTGCCGACGCAAAACTGACCCAGGTGTTTTACTACCTCTGCCTACTTTTTAGGCAGAAGGAACCAAAGGTGATCACCATG
>JANOJH010000269.1:0-2784 GCA_031408135.1 Bdellovibrio sp.
CTCAATAGTCATGCTGCGCATTTCTTTGGGAAGGTCCTCAGTCTTGGTCTCACTAATAACTTTCTCATCGTCTTTTGCGGCATCCACCATATCCCAACTGGAGTTCTTATAGGCGTGTGAGCTCTTGCAAAAGCTGCGCTCCGCTATATTGGCCAATCCATAACTCGCTGCATTTTTATCTTGTAAAATTTGTTGGTCTTTCCTATACTCACCTGACGCTCCATAGTAAACATAGGTCGCGTTAAGTTTATCGTTCAACTCAGCAATCTGATCATCGTATGGTGTTGGCACATAGACAGTCTTGCTGTTTTGTTCGATGCTCATAAATGTTCCGCCTGTTAAGTCCGCACCACGCTGCCAGCTCAAAGCGATGCCGTCATTAAAATCACCGCAGTAAATGGTATTCACCATAACTCCCTTTTCCTTTGCCTCACCACAGGCTAGCTCGTAGGATACACTTCCCAGCGTAAACGGTTCGTTGCCTGCAATGAAAATCATTTTCAAATCAGCATTGGAGGCAGACCACGATAATTGATTTAAGGCAGATTTAATCACCTGTCCACAAAATTCATTACCGCCATTGGTGGTTAATGAAAATAACTTCTCTGAAATAACATCAAGGTCTTCCGTTAAAGGACTCACCTGGCGGATGAAGCCTTCATCAGACGAAAGGCCGTCATTGCCATATTCATACAGCGCAATCTTAATATTGGGCTGCTTGCCATCTCCGCTTTTGGCTGCGGCTACTTCATTTACAATTTTCCACAACTGCGATTTTGCCTGATCGATTAGACCATCCATACTATTGCTCGTATCAAGCAAAAGCGCGATCATGATCGTTTGACCTTTTGCAGGAGCAACAACATTGACTTTGTCTGTTGTGAAGCTTATGAACAGGAATGCCACCAGGAATACAAGGAGTCTGGAAAGAATGCGGTAATGACGGAGTAGTTTCATAGTCGTATGTGTTTGTTTTGGTAAAGTTTCAAGTCCTTTTTCACTTTTGGATTTTGTGGTCAGCTATGGGCACAGTGACAATCTGAACGTTTTTTCAAATGTTTCATAAAAAAGTTACTTTGGTTTTGTGTAACCAAACTTACGCACGACTAGCAGGGGCAGTAGTAAACGGCTTGTAAAAAGAATGTAAATACATGTAAATTTTTTCCATACTGCGTTCAGAAGCCCGGTAATTAAACTTTTGGATGCCATCATAATCGTGTTTCAGCCCGACTCAACTGAAGCTGCGAGAAAGCTGCGCCCAGTTAAGCGATGCTACAACATGTCGCGACCAAAAAGAAGATGGTAAACCAGCCTACCGGCAGGCACCGGACAGGCAGGCAATTTCTTGAAAAGTTTCAGACGCAAAAATTGTTTAACTTCACATATCCCCGCCCGAACGTACTGCCTGGTGCCGTAATAAAAACTGCCAGCCTTTGTTCGGTACGGGCGGGCAAACGCACGCAACCTCGTTGACGCTCATTGTAAATAAACTTGTAAAAGGAAATGTTAATGCGTACCAATTCTGATTTCACCTGCTTTTTCACTAACCGGCTCGTGGTGGGTTCAGGCATTGCCACCGTGATGATTGCCATTTTTTTTATCGCCTCATCTTTCACAAAACATTCCGACCGTGACTTACAGACGAAACAAGTCAACCTCATTATCCGTCAGATTGGTCATCGGTTGCTGCTGCAAGCGGGTGACTCAACCTCACGCATAATGCCGGTTACCGAAATTAGAGAAGGCACGTTTCTGCTGAAGTTCGAAAATGAATTCGTTTTTAACCACGACTCACTCATGGTGCTGTCACAGGGCTTGCTTTCCAAAACAGAGTTTCCTTCCGGTTACACCGTTACCGTACATGAATGCAAGAAAGCCGGCATCGTCTATGGTTTTCAGATAAATAATAATTCATCAGACATCCTGGCTTGCAACGGCAGAAGGCAGCCCTCTGGTTGTTACATCATCGAATTTGCCTTTCCCGATTTTTTTGAGAAAGCAGAACAGAAGAAAGCTGACATCGACCAGCAGGCTAAAGAACTCACGTCAGTTAAAGCTGGTCCTCAGGAAGCCAAGCCAATCCCGATAGCTATCGGGACTGAAGAACCTACATCATCTAAAGTTGATACTCAGGAAGTCAATCCAATCCCGATAGCTATCGGGACCGAAGAATTAAAAGCGACAACCTCCGACTATTCGTTAATCAACCTGGTTAATAGTGGCATGCTGGTGTTGTTGGGTGTTGGTGTTACCTTGTTGATTGGGCGTTTTGGTAAAATTTTAACGCCTGTGCCTGTGCAGAATCAAAACCACGCTTTAATAAAAGAGTCCGTTGCGGAATTAACTGCTCTGGGAAAATTTTTATTTGATGTGAAGGATCAGCGTTTGCTCCCGATAGCTATCGGGATGGGGAGTGAGGTGATTAGTCTCACAGACAAAGAATGCAAGATTCTCGAATTGCTAAACAAAAATTTCGGTGAACTGATTCCCCGCGAAACGTTGATGCAGAAAGTCTGGATCAACGAAGGGGTCATCACCGGTCGCAGTCTGGACATGTTTGTATCGAAACTTCGAAAGAAATTAAGCAGTGATCCTGAGCTGAGAATTACGAATGTTCATGGGAAGGGGTATAAGCTGGAAATACCTGGAATATAGATTTTATAATCCCGATAGCTATCGGGACACTGGCGTCCTTTGCCTAGCCAATCAGCACACATTGTGAAGCCACGCGAGACAACGTTGGTTGAAAATGCAAAATTGAGTAATCCATACATTAGCGCACTG
>JANOJH010000305.1:0-1037 GCA_031408135.1 Bdellovibrio sp.
CAGCAATCTGGAATAGGACAAGCAGGGTGATAAAAAGTTTTTTCATACGGATATTTTTGCGGTGTTAATATTGCAGAAATTTAGGTTAAAAAGCATCCTGTTTTTTAGGGACGGCTTTCAAAAAGAGAAGCCTAGATTCAATTAATAAACCAATGGGTAAGATTATAACTGATAGTGCCCATGAAGGGAAACGACTATAATTTTGGTTTCCTCCACTTTGTAAATAATCCTATGTTCAAGATTGATTCTTCGAGACCAATAACCTTTGAAATTTGCTTTCAATAGTTCTGGCTGCCCTAATCCGGTAAAAGGTGTTTTTACACAATTCTCAAGAAGAGAATAAATTTTCTTGACTTGCTTTATATCGTTTTGCATCCACCAACCTAAATCTTGCCAGGCTTTGGGCATAAACAATAGTTCACGCATTAAGCATTGTTTTAAGTTCCGTCAAACTTAAAGCTGTGGGTTTGCTCTTTTTTCCTTCATAGTCCTCAATGCTCTTCAGGATTTTAGGGTTGGCTATTTCATTTGACTTTAATGCTTTCACTTTTTTAATAAAGGAAATCTTTTTAAAAAATTCTTCAGCGAAAACCATTTCTTTATCAGGAATTTCAAGAATGTATTTCATAGTCATGCATTAAGTCCGAGTCACAAATATACAAAAATTGAATTCTGAATATTCTAAGTTTATAGCCATAGGATTCTCAGATTTAATCTGCGAATCTGTGGCCATGATTTACAACAACTAATTTTTCTTAAACTGATCAAATTTGTTTTCCGCAGGTTTCTTTGGAAACACATTATCGTTCACATTAATGTCGGCCGTTTCAAGATTCGGATCAATAACGATGTTCACGACCTCCTTCTCCTTCACAAAAATCTTTTTCACTTCTTGTTCATTCGTCCGCCAAATTTCAGCTGGAATTCTTTCGAGTTCTTTTGTGCCGTCTTTGTACGTCCACTCAATGATAACGGGGCTTATCAGACCTCCTGTATTTTTAAGGGTTACTTCATAAAGGTTTTTAGTCTCTAGTTTT
>JANOJH010000338.1:0-2725 GCA_031408135.1 Bdellovibrio sp.
AAAAAAATAAAAAATTCCCATTGGTGCTGGGTTTGCTCACGGGGCTGTTTCCGTGTGGCTGGCTTTATTCTTTTCTGATGCTTTCAACCCAGATGAAAACTGTACCACTGGCGCTGCTGCTGATTTTTATATACTGGTTGGCCGCACTGCCGGCCCTTTTGGTTTTTTCAGGCTTCATGAAAAATCTGATTCGAAGCTCTCCGCTTAGACATCAGACGATTTCGGGAGTCGTGCTGATTATAGCCGGGATACTTTCAATTTTGGGTCATTGGGCAGAAGTTTGGACGCTTTAATCACCTGAAAATAAAACATCAGAAAAAAGAGCAGCCCCGAGGTGGCCGCCGGCACCGCAAAACCCGCATAGCCCAAGTTTTTAAAGGCATAACCGCCGAGGATCGAGCCCAGAATAAAAAATAAAATTATACCGATGCGGGTAAGATTGGCCTGAGTCTCGCTGCCGTACTCATCTTTAATCCGCCTGCGATATAAAAATCGTACAAGACCCACGCCAAGATCCGTTGTGGGGCCGGTCAGGTGAGTGGTGCGCACGGCCGACTTCGAAACTGTGGTGATTGTGCCGTTCTGAATTCCGCACACCAGACACAACATCGCAAGCAGAATATAATCGCGGATGTACTCGTAAGGTTCGCCGAACAATCCGAAGTAGCCGACCATACCGCCGATTAAAACAAGGCTGATCAGAAAAAACATCAGTCCGAACGCAATATAATATTTAGGTTTAAGATGCAGCTTCAGCCGGATATCCACCAGAAAACCGCTGATCATGCAGCCGAACAAAAAGAACATAGGTACCATCAACATGCTGAGTGCCGCACTCGTATCGGCCTGATTGATTTCATACCCGAAAAATGTGGCAAAGCCGGTGATGTGTGAAACAAAGCGGTGGCAAGCCATAAAGCCGCCGATATTAATGAGGCCCGCCTGAAATGCCATCAGCATCCAGACTGAAATGTTTCCGGGAGTGTAATGCGAAATGGATTCGTGTCCGTAGAGCATAGTTAAATTATTTTTACAGAAGCCTCAAGGCCATTCAAGTTTCTTTTTCAGAGTTGATGATAGCCGTAAACCGCAATCACAACAAAAACCGTCGCGATCTTTTCTTTTAAGATTGTGGTTGCTGTCGGTGCAATGTTTACTGTCGCAAACAACGTTGAATTTTTCGCCGCAGGTCGGACAGAATTGAATCGAGACCATAATGCGCGCGTGATTCATGTTCGGACAATAAGCTCGAGTTTTCAAATTTGGACATTTCCTTT
Source organism: Bdellovibrio sp. (assembly GCA_031408135.1). Classification (GTDB taxonomy): domain Bacteria; phylum Bdellovibrionota; class Bdellovibrionia; order Bdellovibrionales; family Bdellovibrionaceae; genus Pseudobdellovibrio. The sequence goes on from JANOJH010000338.1 coordinate 1,278, forward strand.
GGGGCAAAGATGGAACGAGCTTTAATTAGACCATTTTTTCTGACTATTAGATAGGCTAGTCCCTCCCCAAATGTGCCAGAGACCAATCACAAAGGATCTGAAGCGTTAAAAATTTTCTACTAGGTAGTTGCGCCCAACTCGTGTAAGATGAAAGTTCAATTAGTCGATCTTTCGAGTGAAATAGCGTTTTTGTTAATTCTCCTCTTTAGTTGGCACCATATCCGAGGAGGAATTAATGGGAAAAAAAATCTACGTAGGCAATTTATCATTTAACATGGACGATCAGTCATTGGGCGATCTTTTCGCTACATTCGGTACTGTTGAATCTGCAAAGATCATCACAGACCGCGATTCAGGACGCAGCAAAGGTTTTGCCTTTGTTGAAATGGGTTCTGAAGCTGATGCCGCAACTGCAATTGCAAAATTAAACGGTACTGATCAATTAGGCCGTGCAATGAATGTTTCTGAAGCTAAACCAATGGAGCCTCGTGATAAACGCGGCGGCGGCGGCGGTGGCGGCGGCGGCAGCAACTTCGGTAGAAGCTCACGCTACTAGTCCGAAAGACAACCTAAATAATGGCAAAAGATGATTTAGTTACCTTAAATGGTAAAATATCAGATTTATCAGGTGGCGGCGTTTACCATATCACTCTCGAAAACGGAGTGAACGTAAAAGCCCGCCTCTGCGGTAAAATGAAAAGATTCAACATTAAAGTCGTGGTAGGAGACTCGGTTGCAGTAGGGCTTTCGCCTTATGATCCAACTCACGGGTTGATTACCCTCCGACACAAGCATCCTATTATTTTCAAGTAATAGAATGCCGATCAACCCGAAGCCGCAGTAAACTGGCTTCGGATTGGTTTTTTATCTCTCAAAAATCCCAAGTCATTAGGACCCACCAAATTTTAATTAATGACATTTATTTTAATCAATTTAGGATTAGAATATGTCCTATAGTTTTGCGAACATCAAAATTCTCATTGTGGATGATGAAGAGCTGATCCGGGAAATTCTCTCGGAAGCCTTTACTCTTTATGGCGCCAGCGTCGATCTTGCTGAATCCGGCTTTGAAGCCCTTGCCAAAGTTCAGAAAAATACTTACGACATGGTCATCACCGACATCCGTATGCCGAATGGCGACGGCATTTATCTCCTTGAAAACATTAAAAAATTAACCGGGCTGCAGCCAAAACTTTTTGTCTGCTCGGCCTACAATGATCTCTCGGAAGATAAGATCAAAGACCTCAATATTCTGAAAATTTTTACGAAGCCGTTTGAGTTAGGACTGTTGCTTGCCGCCGTGTCTAATTTTTCAGCAGTAAACCCCTGATAATTTAATAGACAAAAGTCCTGAATTCGCCGAATCTCCCGAGACAAAATCAGGGGGTTTTAATGAAAGTATTTTTATTCGTATTGGTTTCGCTTTTTTTAAATTTCAACATTCAGGC
>JANOJH010000345.1:0-1203 GCA_031408135.1 Bdellovibrio sp.
AATAAAAAATCTTTTGGATCATACCAGCGGTATTCGTGAAGCCTACGTACTGTCTCTTCTTTCCGGGAAGGTGAATCTAAAGGGGGAGCTCCCAAAGCGATATAATACAAAATCACATTTAATAGCGGTGCTGGAAAGAGAACGGGGTTTAAACTTTAGCCCTGGCGATGAAATGGCATATACCAATGTCAATTTTATTCTTCTCGGTGACATTGTCGAAAAAGTCAGTGGTCAGAGCCTGCGCCAATTTGCGGATAGTGCCATTTTCAAACCACTAGGCATGACCCATACCTTCTTTCGTGACAAAGAAAAAATGATGGCTCCCAACGAAGCTGTTGGATATTTATATGCCAAGAAGATCAAACCCCAAACTCCTTTTGGTGGCATCGTAGGCGATCATAATCTGGTGAGCACTGTTGATGATCTTATTCGCTGGGATCAGAATTTCTATTCCAATAAACTTGGAAACCATGATCCGCTACTGATAGAAAAAGTATGCGCAAGTAGCAAGCTTAATTCAGCAGAACCAACGCGCTATGGCTATGGCTTGTTTACGCGAGAGTATAGAGGACTCCAGCAGGTATCACACGGAGGTGACAACGGACAACATACTTCTTTTATGGTGCGATTTCCTCAACAGAAATTCAGTGTGATCTGCCTGGCGAATTCATCGCGGTATAGTGATACGGAAGGAAAGACATTTAAGATTGCTGATATTTTCTTACGCGACTATTTACGAGTTTCCGAAAATACGTATGATCAATTCAAATTCATTTCTGTGTCTAAGGATGAATTAGAAAAAAAAACAGGAACCTACACACTCATTGAAAAGAATGGATTGGGTTATTTCAGAAAAGTAATGCATAAAGACGGAGATTTATACGTTGGTTTCTCCTACTATGATAATGGGTTGAAAGTATCTCCAGTAACATCAACTTATTTTGTTGGAAAAAATGCAATTGGCAGGATTTTTCATTTTCATTTCTCTGACAGTGCTGGTATTATCACACTAAAGGAACAGTTCATGGACAGGCCACCCAGAATCTTTCGTGCGATGGAAAAAGATTTACATCCAATATTCGATGATTATAGAGGAGTCTACTTTAATGCCAGCACTGAGGCGACTATTAAAATAAAAAGAAAGAAGGGGAAAATTACAGCTCGTAAAGGCATCATACGTATTCCCCTTATTCCATTTGATAA
>JANOJH010000395.1:0-11412 GCA_031408135.1 Bdellovibrio sp.
AAAGGACGGCAGGATTCTTCTCCGGCTCAATCTTTTCGTCACCGGCAAAGAACATCTTGATGCCCGTGATAATCAGAAAGCCGCCGAATATGTAGATGATCCAATGAAACGCGCTCAGCAAGGCGGCGCCCGCGGCGATAAAAATCGCCCGCATGATCAGGGCGCCGAGGATGCCCCAGAAAAGAATCCGATGCTGGTACATCGGTGGAACGGCAAAGTATGAAAAGATCATGATGAAGACAAAGATGTTGTCCACGCTCAGGGACTTCTCGATCAGGTAGCCGGCGAGAAACTCCATGGCCTTTTCCGAGCCCCACAGGTAGTAAATCCCCAGGTTGAAGATCAGAGCTAGAGAGATCCAGACGACGCTCCAAGTGAAAGCCTCGCGCAATGAAACCGCATGAGCTTTGCGGTGGAATACCAGCAGGTCGAGGGCGAGCATGCCCAGCACAAAGGCGTTAAAAACGATCCATAACAAAAGACTGTCAGAGGTCATAAGTTTTCCTTAGAGGGGAGCGCGCGATAAAACAGGACTAGGGCAACAAGCCCGAGAATTACCATCAAGCTAGAGGGAAAAAAGTCCCCAGTCACCGCTAAATGACAGGCGAAAAGCGCGCTAAGCAGGAGCGTAACAAAAGGCGCAAAAACCAGAGCTAGGTCTTTGCGTATGAGCACACCGAGGCCACCGGCCAGCAACCCAAGCCCGGCGGCGCCGGCCGCGATGACGAATGCAATGCTGTCGGTGTCGGCATCGGAGTCGGTGTCGGCATAACCGATAATTCCGCCGCCGAGCACGAAGAGACCAAAAAGCGAGATCAGTATGGCTGGTGTTGTCATCGCCGTACCTCCGTTATCCGCTCAAGCCGCCTGATCCGCTCTTGCATGGGTGGATGGGTGCTGAAGACTATTTTTCAGACCGGCATGCCCTTTTGGGCGAGCGGCTTAATTTGGGTGCATGGTTCGGTTATCAGGATGTGCAGTACCGCGAAGGCATTGATGATTTTGAGAGTATGGATTTGCGAGTTGAGCTGGAGTCGGATTCTTACCTTTGGGTTTATCTGAATTGCGACGATGCGGAATGTGTGGCGTTGCGAATGAGTACATCACCCGAATTTAACAGCGGAATTTACGTTATTAAAAAGAACGGCGAAATGACGAAAGTTGCGGCCGGTGAAATTCTGGAAACCGGCGGCCATCGGGTTGAAATTATTGCAGATTCTAACCGAATGCATTTGGTTTCGATTGATGGGCGTGTTGCGCACAATGTGAAGTACGGCAGCGGTACCAGCGCGGTGTTGCGCTTTCGTAGCGGCGAAAAGCCGGCTTTTGTAAATGATATTGAAATTACGGGCCGGAATAAGCTGAGAATGCGTTTGAATTTTTCGCCGAAGTTTCAGTACGTTCGGTTTTTCGGGATTTTTAGTGGGTTGCTGGTTTTGGCCTTGCTAGTCGGTTTTGCGACACGTAACCCGAATTATGGTTTTACGGTTATTTTTGTATTTTTAAGTCTTGGTATTATTTTATTTATTTTTGATAAGTTTTACTGGAGCCGCTTGTATCTGACGCGTGAAATGAATCCGGCGCATGAGTTTTCTTCAGGTGTTGTACTTTCATTTGAAGATTGGCGAAAGAATTTCTTTAAGGAATCGGAAAAACCGCAAAAGGTACAAGCCGATATTACGATTGATGATATTCAGATTATTGACCGCCATGGTAACGTGACCGCTGCCCGTTCGATAGATTCGGTGCCTGCAAATTCTGCGGGTGCGCTGAAAGTTGCGATTGCCGGCGGTTCGCAGAGCTGGGGCGGCGGGGCCAGTAGCCTTGGGGCTACGTGGGGTGCGCGTTTTGTAAAAGAGCTGGCGCAGAAAACCGGGCGTCATGTTATCGGGGTTAATTTTTCTATCTGTGGCGGTAAACTGTATAATTTTATGCAACGAACAGATCAGATTCTGAAATTCAGGCCGGATCTGATGATCGTTAATTTCGGTTTTAATGACGAGGTAACGCCGGATTCACATTTGGAATCGCAGCTCAATGATTTTGTTGCGCAACTGGCGGCAGCCAAGCTGAATGTGCTTTTCAGTATTGAGGCGATTTCAATCGAACATCGGGCGCAGGAAACCGTAAAGGCACCCCTGATCAGGCGGCTCGTAAGCAAAGGTAACTATGAGACTGTCAGCCTGCATGACTACATTGCGAAGTCTGAAACGCGCAACGGCGGTTTGCTTTGGCAGGATCATGTGCATTTTACCGATTTTGGGCATGTGCAGACTGCAAAATTTTTCATAAATACCGAATCTGTTAAAAAACTAACTAGCAAGTAGTGGTTTAATGTGGCAAAAATAGTTTATGAGCGAAACTTATTTCCGAATACGAATGTCGAATGTCAGCACCCCGAAAGAACAGGAACTGACAAATTTCTGCTTTGAACATAAGGCACTGGGCCTAAGCGAAGTCTTAAGCTTCACCCAACCCGATTTAACTTACGACCCATCGCTGGTTTCGCGCCGGATTCTCGAATTGGATGTTTTTTTCGAGGCCAAACCGCCTGAAATATTTTTCAGTCAGTTACGCGAAAAATTTCTGGATATTAAATGCATTACTTCAGAAGAAGAAAATAAAGACTGGCTCTCGGAGTGGAAAAAAGGATTTGTGCCGTTTAAGCTGGTAGGTAAAACCTGGGTTGTGCCATCGTGGCTGGAAAAACCGCCTGAGGCCCAGCATGAAGTTAAGATCGATCCGGGCATGGCTTTCGGTACCGGTACACATGCCACAACAAAGATGGCCTCTTATTTTATTCATAAGTTAGCGCTGGAAAATGAACCCAAATTAAAGAACTGGACAATGATTGATGTGGGAACCGGCACGGCTATTCTTGCGGTGCTTGCCGAAAAGCTTGGCTACGGGCTTATTACCGGCGTTGAAATCGATCTTGAGGCGCGCAGAAAAGCCCGCGAAAACTGTATTTTAAATCAAACGTCAAACGTTGAAATTACCGACATGCAGATTGATGAAATCCGCGAACAGTATGATGTTGTGGTTGCCAATATTATCGATGGCGTACTGATCCGGCTGCAAAAAGATCTTATGAAAGTTATGAAGCCTGATGGCCACATGTTCCTGACCGGTATTCTGCAGGAGCGGGATAATCTGTTTTTTGAAAAATTTATCGAAGCCCAAGAACTGAAAGTTATTAAGCGTATTCAAAAAGATGAATGGGTCGGCTACTGGGTTCAAAATGCGCCGCTACTGGATTGAAAAGAAATCTATCTTTAATGATGTCGTTACTTTTAAAGATGAATTGTTTCATCATATTTTTGATGTTTGCCGACAGGAAGTCGGCCACCACTTTGAAGTACTGACTGAAGATTCAAAAGCCTTCCTGGTAGAAGTGATTTCGCGCGAAAAAAAACAGGCAACGGCCAGAATTATCGAAAGCCGTGAAATTGCAAAATTACCGCGGCCTTATATTCACATCGCACTTTCGGTTTCGAGATACAACGTGATGGATTCAATCGTTGAAAAAGCCGTCGAGATGGGCGTAAATTCGATCCTGCCGTTTGTTTCTGATTTCAGTTTTATCCGCAAGCCCGCAAATTTGCCTGAGGGCAAACTGGAACGCTGGCAAAAAATCGTAGTTTCGGCCACGCAGCAATCGGGTCGCGGTGATCTGATGAAAATTACTCAGCCTATAGAATGGCCAGAAATGCTCAAAACCATTAACCCGGGCCCTGCCAATTGGTGTCTATTTGCATACGAAGGCGACAGCGTTCAGGGCGTTAAAGAATATCTCAAACTCAAATCGAATACAGGTGTTGAAAATCTCTGGATAATTGTCGGATCGGAAGGCGGATTTTCTGAAAAGGAAGTCTTAGAAATGCAGCAACTGGGCCTTAATCCAGTCACGCTGGGAAGTCAGGTTTTACGTGTTGAAACGGCTTGCATGACCTTAGTCTCCGTCCTAAAGTATGAATTCGGGCTACTCCGGTAGCGGGTTTTAAGGGGTTGATATGGCAGTTAATAACGATCCATTTGAAGAGTTTGAATTTCGACCGATCAATGAAGGTCTGGGGTTTCACCGTAAGCAGAAATCGCAAAATTTAGCTGCAGCGGCACCTCAGACATCAATTCCGGTTATTTCGGCCAGAAGTACAACGAGCCACAATACCCAGACCGCATTTTCAGCACCGCTTCCGCGCCATGAAACGAGCTCGCGGCATTTTAATATTCCGGTCATTGAAGACGACTCCATCGCCAAAGCTCAGTCAGCAGTTAATGAAATTCTGAAAAACCTAAACCAGAAACGCCAGACCGATTTTAATTACGAGAACGAAAAACAGCGCGTACTGCTGAAAAAATCGAAGCCGTTTTTCTTTGCGGCGGCACTTGATGCGATGCTCATTACGGCGGCTTTTCTGATGAGTATGATTATGATGCTGACAATTACAAAAATCGATCTGTTCATGAATTTAAGCCACGCGGAAAGTTCAAAAAATATTTATTTTGCTACCGTGGGTTTATTTTTCACGATCACTTTTATCTATATGGTAGTTAACCGCGCCTTTTCGGGTTTTACACTGGGCGAGTGGGCCTTTGATCAGTGCTGTGGTCAGGTCGAACAGATGAATACCTTAACATATATTCCCCGCCTTGCGCTGCGAACGCTGCTGGTGATGGCAACTGGTTTTGTTACGCTGCCTGTACTTTCTTATTTATTTAATAAAGATGTGGCCGGCCAGATTGCCGGAGTTACGTTGTTCAGACACCCGAATGCTTAATCAGCCTAGCCATCCAAGAGTACTAAATTCAGTTACTCTCGAATCCGCACTTAAGACGTATCGCTCGCTCGGTAAAAAAATAGTTTTTACCAACGGTTGTTTTGATCTTTTACACGTGGGCCATATTATTTATTTAGAAGAGGCCAGAAAACTTGGTGATGTGTTGATTGTCGGAATTAACACCGATGAGTCAGTGAAGCGACTGAAAGGCCCTACCCGCCCCGTTCAGGTTGAGAGCGATCGCTGCCAAATTCTTGCGGCACTTAAATCGGTGGATCATACTATTTTATTTTCTGAAGATACGCCGCTGAATCTTATCAAGAGTGTAAAACCTGATGTGCTGGTTAAAGGCGGAGACTGGAAGCCCGAACAGATAGTGGGTAGCGAGTTTGTGCTGGCGCTTGGCGGTTCGGTGATGTCTTTGAATTTTGTAAATGGAAAATCAACAACAAATATAATCGAAAAAGCTCAGAGCTAACGCTAGTTCTGAGCGACGTTATTTGAAGTTTGAATTAAAGCTGTGATCTGTTGGGCTAAAGTCGAAAACTCCGGATCCTGTGATGAACCCAGCTGACCCAGCACCGGTAATAATGTCCGGTAGGAATTCATCGAGAATGTCGCCACTTCACCCTCGCGACGGTTGCGGGGGTCAACAAGACCGGCCAGATCGCCCTGACTGAATTTAGTCAAATTTGCACTGAGGATATTCAGCGATTTGGCAACGAGCACTTTATTTTTTGTAGCCAGCGCCTGATTTAAATACTGAATATTCTGGGGCTGCAAATAGCTGATAATTGATTGCTCAACATAAGACTGATAGCTGCCCAGTGCGGTTGACGGCAAATGCACCAACTGCGAAAGACTTGCTAACGATGGGGCCGACCGTAACGCCATCAGGCCTATTGCTTTCAGCTTGATGTCGTTCTGATCAACTAAGTCCTGCGCCATGGCCTGAAACTCAGTCGCTGTTACTTCATTCTTACGATAAGCGGCAATAAATAAGGCCAGATTTTCTGACGTCGGAGCAGCGAAGAGCTGATTTCTCCACTCAATAAAGGTTTTCTTTGGCTTTACCGGAGCACGATTATCTGAAACCGGTACCGGCGCAACAACTGTAGCATTACCGTTATTCTGGTTATTAACATTATTCACCGGGCGGCTATCGCTCTTTACCTCAGATCTATCACGGTTTTTCTCGGCATATTTCTGGTTCTGAAGCTGTTCTTTGATTTTGGTTTCCTGAGCGCGGGCCTGTACAATCTGTTTCTTTTTAGTGTCTTCTTTTTTCTTAATTTCGGCCGCTTTCTTGGCAATCAATTCTTTCTTTTTCTTATCGAGCTGAATCGCTTTCTGAGATTGCGGTAAGCCCTCGTAGCTTTGATCGAGCTCGCGGCCTTCAAGTGTATATTCGGAATAAGCCTGTTCAGGGCGGGCCATTGTATAATCGATGGCAGTTCCGCTGGTAAATAAGGGTTCGGCTTTTGAGCCACGTGCAAGCTGGATAAACATCGCAACAAAAACTGCAATTATCACCAAGGCAACAATCGCGATCGTTCTTTCACTTTTGGTTAAGTTCATTTCCATATAAGCTCCTTACCATATACAGGAGCACGATCAAGACCAACTCATGCACTTCATATATAATATAGAGGAAATGATGCGATCAAACTGAGACACTCTCATGAGATCGCCTTTTTTGGGCACTGGTATCGTTAATTCAATAGACAGAAAAGCGGCTCTTTCTGAGATTTGTGGGTTATGCACATTTAAGCTGTACGGCTTTTCAATTCGCCTAGGACTTATTTACGGTGGCCTTCCCCCGTCGATTGGAGGAGTTAAATCTGGCAAGACATCTTTAAGCCATTTTGAGTAGTAATTGTTTCTTGGCTTGTAAGGTACAAAACCCAATGCTTCTAACACATTTTTCTTTAAATACTGCACGCAGGTTTTAAAATCACGGCCCCAGTTCACAACTCTTGAAAACGGCCTAAACTCCCAAAAGCCTTGGCTTGTTTTGCCGTTTTTAGTGTTATTTTTTTCTGAGTTTTGCACCCTTTTTGCGGTTTGCACCCCATCGCCCGCCTTTGATATTTTCGGATTAAGTTCAAAGCTACTGCGCTGTCTTTTGGGCTGTCTTGATTCACAAATATTGGGCCGTCTTGATTCACTAAAGAGCTTAAAGCTTTGCTGGCCCATAACGTGGCTCGCGATTTTTCCAGATACCGCTTTTATAAAGGCACGGTAAAGAGGCCGATTCGTGATTCTGAGTAACAGATGAATATGATTAGAATTAAGTGCCCGCTCATAAATTTTGACTCCGAATTTTTTCGCAAAATGAGTGATGATGTTATCAATAACTTTGCGGTTTCTGGCCGCCAAAAAACTGTCTTTACCGCTGGCCCAGCGGCTGCGCAGCACAAAATGCAAAGAGTCTTTTACTGATAATGGTCGTAAATGTTTTCGCCGGCCTTCAAGCAGGGCTCCGCCGAAAAATTTTTTGGGAGATTGCGCCTGAATTTTTAGAAAAGATTGTTGTTTTGCTTTTTTCATAACCCATGAAGATTCAAGAATGGGGCTATGGGCTGCTGGCCTTAAAAACGTTCTGACAAAAAAACAGCCGGATAGCGGATGAGGCCAGCGGTTTAAACCAGTGGATTGAACATGCAGACTAAATTCGGACGAGCTTAGGGGCTATGGGTGCAAATTCTAACTTAGTAGTTTCTAAATATAAACGCCAGTTCGGAGGCAAGCTATCCCAGAATTCCCACTAATTAAAGAAAGTTCCCAGAAAAGCTATTTACGCTCGACCGGACAATACCCTACGCGGGTGCCCACTTCCGCCGGAAACTGCCGGCAGGTATCCGGGCGTTTTTCATAAACCGTGCAGAGGCGGGTCTGAGAATTAAGAAAATAGCAGTCGCTATTGGGTTTTTGCGTCAGCATGAAAAACTCAGTTCCCTCGCGGTAAGACGAGATGAAGCCGTCTTTTTTCAGGCGTTTCGCGAGCTTTTTAACGGAGTTTGCGGCCTCGTCCTCACCGGCTATACCAAGTCTGAGCAAGTCCGAAAGCTTTACCTCAACCGGCATTGAACAGCAATTAGCCCTGCAGCGAGTGCAGTTTTCAGCAGAGTATTTCTTCCAGGTTGAGGGCCGGTCTTTATCAACTTTCATATCGAATGATTTAAGCAATCTCATTTTGATACGACAATCCTTAAATGTCATTTCGTCCAGAAAGTAGACACTTTTTAACTGGATTTTGTATCAAATACAATAAAACCACGGGCACATCTTTTGCCTTGTACCTAATCCGAGGTGAAAAAATGAAAACTACTAAAAAGATAATCGCTATGGCACTTATTCCGGCTCTTTTGCCATTTCAGGCCTTCGCGCAGGAAGCTGTTGCAGTTCAGTCCGGTGATAAACCCGCAGAATCCAGCGTAACCAGCAAAGCCGAGGAATTGGGAAACAAACTTTGGGCGGCTGCTAAAAAATCTCTTAGGAATGCCAAAGTCCGTACCAAAATTAATTTACCTACGATTGAAATTGCAAAAGGTTTAAATCTTGGCGGAAAGTATGGCTATGTATCTTCACCTTCTGTGGGCGGAAGATATTCCGGCATTGATGTTTGGGATGTAAACTTAGCAGCTTATCCGCAATTGTTCGGTATGACGATGCCTGAAGGTGTGGGCGCCGGAGTTACATTACAGCGCGAGATCACTTTCATTCAGCAATTTAAAACTCAACGTGAATCTTTAATCCGGGTGCCATATGATCCGGTTACAAAATTGCCGCTTAAATCAAAAGTATTTTTTGATAAACATAAGAATATTTTCACAGGTGAAATCGAACCGGTATTAAAATCCGGAGATTTCATTGCTTATCGTGCACCGATGACATTTGCGCTCGGAAAAGGTTTCGGCCAAGTCGCTGCAGGCCACCTGGGCCTGACCGCCAGTCTTAACTACACAATCTCCGGCGAGTTCGATGTGCATGTTTTCGTTATGGATGACAATCAGATCCGCGTAAAGATCTTAGCTGCGAAGGCCACGACTAAAGGTGTTTCCGCCGGAATCAGTCTTATGGGATTCAATGCGCTCGGTGGTTTTGTTGTCAAAAAACTTATCGATACCCAGCTCCTGTCATTTTATTTCAACAAAACCAATTCAGATCTGTTCATTGCGGATTACATTTTCAACATGAATCTGGAAGAGCCGAAAGCGCTTTACGATACAGTCATCGGTTCAAAAATGCATACTTTCAGTATGTCAGCCATCAAAGAGCAGATTCTTGTGGCCAATCCGTTTGCCAGCGACGGCGCAACCCGCGACCGCATGCTTGCTAACCTTGAGGACCTTAACAATATGTCGAATTCCGATGTTCATAAGCCGTACAGCGAAAGACGTATTCTTAAGTTGTTGAATGCGCATAATGAAAGTGAATCCGTGTCCCACGGTTTAAAACTGAATCTACTGAAAATTCTGAAATTTGAAAACAGCGAATCTAAAGTGGGTTCAAAAATCACGATCTACGCCAATAACGACAATTCGGTAAAAGCTCAGTTTAAACTGGACGGTTACAATGTTTCAAACTCATTTGAAATTTTACCGGCCCTTAATATCTGGGGCGATAAGAGCAGCACCAGCAATACTTTGTTAACTCAGGTTGATGCTAACGCCAATCCGATCGAATTTACCGGTCTGCAGAACACCAAAATCCGCGAAGACTACACTCTTAAAAAAGCAGAGTTCGACGGACTGATGAAACGTATCGAAAAAATTCTGCCGGCTGTGATTTACAATAAGCTTGAAAAGGCCAACTGGAATTTCGGTCCGAAGAATTCAGTAAATGCGGCCCGTGTGCAGCAGGATATCACATTCAGTTCTGATCTGTTCAAAATGAAATCTGAAATCAAAGAAGAAAACATCCGTAAGGTGTTGATCGATATTCTGAAACACTATGGCACTTTGAAATCCCGACCTATGGGTGCTAATCAGTTCCAGTCATCTGACGAAAAAGACTGGTCTATGGAAGCGTTTCAGCGCGGAAATTATGTTGAAGCTTACGGTCACACCGTTGAAAAACGTTTCGGTGGCGAAATCAGAATTTCAAACGACTGGGAAATGCACCTGATTCCGATGAAACTGGCCGTTGCATTAGACAGCCGCTACAGCTTTGCGGACCGCTACGCTGAATTCAGCTATCTTTATGAAAAAGTTCCGTTGTTCTCAGAAATCAGCAACGTTCTTTTACTTAAGCTGTTACCTGAAGCGGATCTTGAAAAGGTAGTTATAGTACGCATCACGATGTCGGCGAAAAAACAGCCTACACTGATCACTGATTACCCGACGACGGAAGCCTTCAACACCAGCAATCTGTTCCGGGAAATTCTGGCACAGAATGCTTTCATGAATGATCGCTCTTACAACCTCCGTCACTACTTAAAGGAAGATGGTTCTCAGTATTCAATTGACGAAATCATGATCGAGAAAAAGTAGCCAAAGTCTGTAAATTTTCGATTTCCCTCAAAAATCCGTATCATTCCGATACGGATTTTTTATTTTTTAATTCATGTTGGGTCCAGTCGAGGCCGATGAGTTGGTAACAGGAGGCTCAACGTGAACACTGACTACGATGCAAATATGCTTTTTCAATTCATAACCCAGACCCCGGAATCAGCCCTAAGAAAAATGCTGGTCGACAAATCCTTCACCGAAATGCACTTTACAATGTTAATGAAGATTGTCCGCAACGGTGATGAAAAGAAATTCTGCGATCACTTTCAGAATTCAACCTTTCCAAAGGCTAAATTTAACGCCAACGAAATTAATGCTAAAGAAAATTTCTGGAATGACTGCGTAAAGGCATTCGACGCTCGTGGATTACTCTCACCAGCCAGCCCACAAAAAATTGTGGCCTAGTTTTGACGTATTAATACCTTTTTTAAGATTTGAAAAGGAGCTCGAAACCGAGCTCCTTTTATCTGAAAAAGATATAATCTTCAAAAATCAGAAATACTTCGTAGTTGCTAAACTGCCGGCTAAACCGATTTGGGCCCAGGCGTGGCTTCCCGATTGCCGACTCGAAACTTTCGAAAATAAAACCCAAGCTGTAAAAATTCTTAAAAACATCAAAAATCTGGGCGTGCATTTTGAAACCGACGCCAATGCACGATTTGCAGAAGGCCTCAAAAAAGAACTGCGTGAACTTAAGCTCAAACGTATTGATTTCGAAATCAGTTCCAAATTCAACTTCAGGTATTTTGCCTGGGGACTGCTTGACGACAATACGCTGATCATCTGCGAGCAACCGAACAGTCAGTTTCCGCTGGGCTGGCATGAATTCAATGAAGACAAAGCCACGCCGCCCAATCGGGCTTATTTAAAAATCTGGGAACTGCTTTGCCTCGGGTACATCAAGCTAAAGCCCGAAGATGTGGTCATCGATGTGGGCTCAAGCCCCGGCGGATGGTCGTGGGCGCTAAGTCATTATGTTAAAAAAGTATATTCGATCGATAAAGCCGAACTCGACAAGAAAATTAGGGCCCAACCGAATATTATCTATCGTTCCGATGATGCCTTTCAGATTAACCCCTCTGAATTTGCCGATTGCAGCTGGCTCTTTTCGGATATTA
>JANOJH010000457.1:0-5837 GCA_031408135.1 Bdellovibrio sp.
AAGCGAATCAAATCCCATCGTTTTTTCAAGATCAGAATATTTCTGAAAAGCAAAATTAAGCGCAAGTTTCAAATGACATTTGTTGATAAAATCCTGGTGAAGCTGATCGTTATTGAAATTCAACAAAACCCTCTGCCAATTTTGATTCAGTTCGAAAAGCACCGGGCTTTCAGCTTTCTGCAATTCGATATATTTAGTGGCAAAAACGCCGCAACTCGGACACTCGTCTGCATTATGCGGCTTCAATCCCGAACATTTCGGGCAGGTGCTAAAGGTTTTTTTAGTGTGGTCCGTCGTTAGAAACAATCCGAATGAATCGGTTTCATCGGTTAATAAAAATGCCTTTGAACAGGTGGTACAGTCAAATTCGGGATCGTTGCCTTCAAACACATCAGAACTTGTCTTGTATAATTTTTGACAATGGGGGCATCGAAAGCAGACTTGCTGCTATGGTCTTCCGGTGTTTCCGATTTTTCCGGTTTCATTGTCGGATTTCTGAGTCCAATTGTTATCTACTTTATTCATCTGCGTCTTCCCCCGAATAACAGATTATGATACTGATATCAGCATGACCAGATTTTTGATAATTTTCAAGAGTATTCCAAAATATTTTTTGTTGTCCATTCTGTGCGGTATTCTTGTCGGTACTTCTTACATTCCCTTTAAGGGCTGGGCTTTGTTGTTCTGCTATATACCGCTATGGATCGCAACTCTGGGCCTGATTTCGGATAAACATTCCCTAAAGAAGGTGTTCTTTGCCGGCTGGGTTTCTCAGTTTATTCTGACTTTGATCGGATTCAATTGGATTTACTACGTGGCCTCCGAATTCGGCCACCTTCACTGGAGTCTTTCGCTTGGGGCCCTGCTGCTGTATGCGGGTTTTATGCATGTTTACATCCCGATTTCGCTTTTGGTCGGCGTCTTGATTATCCGCCGCTTTAATATTGTAAAAGTACCGGTACAGTTTGTTATTCTGGCACTCCTTCTTGCGCTATTAGAAAGAGTCTGGCCCTCAATATTCGAATGGAATCTGGCTTACACCCTGCTCTGGATCAAATTCCCGCTCTATCAATGGGCCGATAGCGTTGGCTTCTGGGGGCTTTCAACTTGGCTCTTATTGTTTCAGGCGGGCTTGGCCTATGCCTGCACTGAATTCCGCACCAATCGAACAAATTCACTGCTGGTGGGGCTTGCGGTATTAATCGTGATCGCGGCACTCGCTGCACTGGGTGCCTACAAAGGCAAGCAATGGTCTCATAACGATGATACAATCCGGATCGGTGTCGCGCAGGGAAATATCGGCAATGCCGAAAAAATACAGTCCGAAAAAAAGAGTCAGTACCATTCATTCATCAGGTCCAAATACTCTGAACTTACCACCCAGCAGCTTGCCGCACAGCCGACCGACCTCATGATCTGGCCCGAAACCGCAATGCCGTTCGGCCTCGACGATTATTTTCATGAAAGAATCGAACAAAAATCTCTGATCGCTTCGGTTCGAAAGTGGGAGATACCCGTTATTACCGGTGGCTATTCGGTCGATCGGGTCAAAAAGGATCATCTCGGTTTTTCGATGATCCGGAATGCCGTATTCTATTTTTCTCCTGATGGAAAATTTTCGGACCAACCTTATTATAAAACCAACCTTCTTGCGTTCGGAGAGTACCTGCCCTTTGGCGAACAGTTTCCAGTCCTCTACAAATTTTTTCCTTTTGTCGGAGTATTCCAGCAAGGGTCAGGGCCAATTGTTGCCACCATTCCGTATAAAAACAAATCGATAAAAATGGGGCCGCAGGTCTGTTACGATTCTTTATACCCGGGCTTTTCGCGCGGCCTTGCTAAAAACGGCGCGCAGATTATTTTTAATGTGACGAATGACTCTTGGTACGGCTGGTGGGCCGAGCCTTACCAGCATCAGATCATGACTCTGGCCCGGGGCATCGAAGTACGACGTCCGTTAATTAGATCAACAAACACCGGAATTTCTTCGGCTATTCTGGCTGACGGCACTCTGCTTGAAAATTCCCCCATTGATAAAAGCTGGGCGCATACCTATAGTGTTCCTTACAAACAAAATCCAGAAAATTCATTTTATACCAGACTTGGATATCTGGATTGGCTGATCTGGTTGCTGTTATTACCCGTACTTATTTTCATGTCTAAAAATAAAGGTGACCATGTTTGAAGTAAAAAATCTGGATTGGCAGGAAATTCTTGAAAAAATCAGATCGTTTGCAACCAGTGAAACCGGTAAAAATAAAATATCTGAAACCCGCACCTGCAAATCTTCTGCTGAAGCCGAGAAAAGTTTTTATGAAATTGAATCTGCCGCTGCCGTCATTTTATCCGGCGTCAGACCGTACATGCAGAGTCTTGATCTTTTCGAACTCTGGATTACCCGAATCAAGAAAAAAGCCGTACTCAAAACTCTTGAGCTGAAAGATCTCCGGCACTTTTGTATCGAAACACTTGCACTTTCTGAAACACTGAAGACTCAGGAAACTTCATGGGCGCAGGATCAGCTCGAACTTTTAATGAAAGCCGAAGAGCCCCTCTCTGCGATCGACAACTTAATGACTCCGTCAGGCGATATCCGCATGGACGCATCGGAAAAACTTTATCGATTGTCGAAAGAAAAAGAATCTTTAGCCCGCCAGATCGAGTCGCATATGGACAAGCTGGTGCATGATAATAAAATTGAACACATGTTGCAGGAGCGTTACGTCACTACGCGCGAAGGCCGGTGGGTTATTCCGGTCAAGGGCGGAATGCAGCATTTTGTGCCGGGAATAATTCATGGCAGTTCACAAACCAAACAGACTGTCTATATGGAACCTGAGACCGTTATTCCGATGAACAACCGGCTGCGCCAGATCGAAGTTGATATCGACGATGAAATTGAGCGACTGCTTCAAGAAATTTCCGATTATCTGGCAACCCTCGCTCCGGCTTTTGAAAAGACCAAGCTGGTACTTGAAAATTGCGATGTTCTTTTTTCAAAAGCACAGATCAGCTCCCTGCTCGAAGCCCATGGCTGTCAGTTCGATACATCACGAATCGAATTGAAGGAACTTGCACATCCATTGCTTAAACTTTCCGGAAAGAAAAGCGTCAGCAACAACATATCCATGCAGGCAGAAAAATACGTGTTGATTCTTTCGGGCCCAAATGCCGGAGGCAAGACTGTTTTACTCAAATCCATTGGCCTCGCTGCACAAATGGCAAGATGCGGACTGCCAATCTGCGCCGCCGCCGGCTCAGTGCTGCCGTTCTTTAACGAAATCGTTACTGGCATCGGAGATTCGCAGAGTGTCGATGAAGATCTCAGTACATTTGCGGCCCATCTGAAAATTCTGGATAAGGCCTCACAACTGAGTGGTTTTCACAATCTGATTTTAATTGATGAAATCTGTGGTTCGACCGATCCTGAAGAGGGTTCAGCACTTGCGCGCGCTTTTATCGAAAAATATGCCGCCAATAAAGTTTTTGCGGTTGTTACTTCACATCTTAGCCCGCTGAAAACGGGTTGGAAAGCAACCGACCCGATCTTAAACGGCAGTCTTGAATACGATACCGTACACGGCCGGCCCACCTATCATTTTCTTTCCGGCATTCCGGGCGAATCTCTGGCTCTGCAAACTGCACGGAGGGTGGGCGTATCGGCAGACATCATTGCTGCCGCTGTTGAAAAATTAACGCCCGAAGCCCGCGCGCGGCAGAACAAAATGCATGAGCTAGAATCATTGAAAATGGATATCGGCCTGCTTCAGGAAAATTTGCGGAAACAAACCAAAAAAGCGCTGCAAGTGCAGGAAGAATTTGAAACCAAGCTGCAGGCTTTCGAAAAAGAAAAAGAAGGCAAACTAACACAGGCGCTTAAGAAAGCCGCCCATACCGTCGATGAGGCGATTGCTACCGTCAAAGCCGGAACAACCCTTGATAAGCACCGTCAGTTGCAGGAAATTAAATACAATTTGCCGGAAATCGTTAAAGCCAAACCGGCACAAAGTGCTCCAAACACTCAGATTCAAAGTTCTGAGGACTTCGCCCGAAAATTTCCGCCGGGCAGTAAAATTTTTGTACCTTCGCTGAATCAGGACGGAGTGATTCAATCGGCGCCGAACGCGCGCGGTGAGGTACTGGTTTTAGCGCAGTCGATCCGCCTGCAATTACCCTGGACCGAACTGAAACCCGCCCTCAAGGCCACCAATCCCACTTCGCAGTTGATGCGAAGAAGCGGCCATTCTCAGGTCAGTTTTGTGGATACAGATCGAACTCTGGATGTCCGTGGCAAAACCGTTGAGGAAGCCCTCTCACAGCTGGAGATCGATCTCGACAGAGCAACAGAACAAAACGAGGACCGTTTAAAAATAATTCATGGACACGGCACTGAAACGCTTAAGAAATCGATCCGCACGTATCTATCCCGTTCTGTTTACGTTAAAAAATGGAAAGCCGGCAATACTGAAACCGGCGGTGACGGCGTAACCTGGGTCGAACTCGGACAACTCTGAACTGAACTCTGAACGTTGAAGTGAAAAGAATTTACACAGCTGTAACAATTTACAATCCGCGCGCCTCATTCTGATAATCTGGAAATTCCGCCGTCTCAGATCCAATCCGTTTAAGCTATCCTACTATCGATGGAAGAAAATCTCATTTTGAGCTATGGCCGGGCCATTGCAATATAAATTTAATATACAGGTTGTAACGCGAACGAAAACCGGAGGCTAAAATGAAGAAAGAACAAATCCTGATAATCGCTGTTTCAATAATTGCTGTCGCTTTACTTACTTCATGCGGAGCAAAGAAATCAGCAGATGCAATCGACAACTCAAGTTTGGTTGTCGGAGTAGCACCACAGAATCTTGCCAATTGTAATCAATCGGTTTCAACTAATCTAGCATTGAATCTGGCTAATGTCGTTGAAGCTTCAACCGGCCAGATCAATCCTGACTGGATCAAACTGAAGTTCAGCTTTTTATCTACTGATGTTACACAGACCGGCTATTACATTCGATTTTTCAAATGGCGCGTGATCGGAACAACTGCGCAACTCGATGCAAACCCACTTGAGTTCAGCGCTTTTAAACTTTCAAATGGTCAGACCGCTTCTGAGACTATGACTTCGGTTTTTGCTTCGGAGGTCAGTCAGCAATTCGGCTTCTATATTCGATTGAATGACGATGCCCAGTACCCGTATCAGGTTTTGAAAGTCGTTGTTTATAAAACCGACGGCACAGTGTTGACTCAGTCAGATGTTCTCATTCCGCAATTCTTAACCAGTCCGCTTGAATACAAACTCAACAGCGATGGCTCTCCGCGCGCAGAGAATCTTCAGAAATTACATCCCCTGTATGCAACGGATATAACCGGCTGGACTGCTCCTCAGTTAAAACAGAGTTTTGATCAGCATTGTTTTTAGGGTTCCTCAAAAATATTCGTGGGCGAGTTCGAGCACTTCGAGCTTTCCAAATTTGTGATATAACATGATTTTCAGCATTTCTGCGGTCTTAAATCCGTAAGATTTTCTGATCACTACTTTGCCTTTGTTTTTTTTCTCGCAAAAACTTAACACGAAGTAGGCCGCTTAGTAGGCTGCTTAAATTTCACGGACCCTAGCGTTCTAAACTTTCACCCGGTCGGACGAACGGCCTTCGGACAAAAGGCCTGCTCTAAACTCATTCTACAAAGCAAAGTGGCGACCCTGTTTTTTGCAGTACGTATTCGCTATGGGTATCGGTCATCATCGCAAAAATTCCAGCAAACAAGGCTCGTTCTTTAACTTAAAGCTTAATTTTTCACATGGTGGAGAATTACGTAAAAAAAGGAGAGGG
>JANOJH010000502.1:0-8131 GCA_031408135.1 Bdellovibrio sp.
ATATCTCTGCAACAGGTAAGAAAGTTATTAAAAACTTGGTGGATCAAATCAAAGGAGAAGAGTCATGAAAAAGAAAATATCGGTAGAAGATGCTTTGATCAAAGGCCTTAAAAATGCTCGTGATTACGAACGAGGTAAGAAGAAGCTGAATACAAAAGCCAGAGAGCTGCCAGGGCCAGCGCCTGAGTTTAAGAAAAGTGAAATTAAGCATATTCGACAGGATCTTGATATGACGCAGGTGGAGTTTGCTCAGACATTGAATGTTTCAGTTCAAACCGTTCGTTCTTGGGAGCAGGGTGGAAGAAGGCCTGAACAGGCCAGTAATCGGCTTTTGCAGATAATTAAGCAAAGACCTGAAGTGCTTAAGAGCCTGAAGACAGCGTAAGACTAGTAAGTGGGAATACAGAGAAGATACGTGGCAATTTTATTGGTTATCGCCGGAATTTTGGTAGCTGTTTTTCATAAGGGCTACTGGAAATTTAGAAATTCGATTGAATGATTTGCTTGCGAAATAGTTCGAGAATCGGGTAGCTAAGGGTACACGCATCAATCCTCAAATCGAATTTACGAGCATATCTCCAGAATTGCGGTTCGATATTCGTGTATGTTAAGGGCACCAAACAAAAATCTCTAAAATATCAATATGTTACGAAATTTACCGTTCGGCAGGGTCGAACACCGTGCTGGCTATCAATAGGCTCAGCACGCCTTTGAAAAACTAAATCCAAACTCAAAGTGGTTCTGCAAATTGCAGCTCAACTTAAAAATCAGCTTGACAATGTAAGGTAAAATACCTTACATTTGCTTGTTAGTAAAGAAACACAAGTCTTCATTTCTAAATTCGCCGAGAAACAGATTAAAAAGCTTCCAAAACCTATTAGCGAGGCTTTATTTATCTGGGTTGAGTCTATTGAATTAACTGGTATAGCCGATATCAGAAAACTTAAGGGTTACCACGATGAACCCCTAAAAGGTGATCGCAAGGGTCAGCGCTCAGCAAGACTTAATAGAAGCTACCGTGTGATTTATGTTGAAAATGAGAATAAAGATTTAATTTTAATAACAGTGATAGAGGTGAACAAACATGAGTACTAAACGATTATCTCCAATTTTAGAAAAAAAGCATGGACCTGTGACCTTTGCTTTGTTTTTGCGAGCTGCTCGTAAGTCTTTAGGCCTTACACAAACTGAAATGGCCCAAAAACTAGGTTTAGCCAAAGGGACTTTATGCGATGTCGAAAAAGGTCGCCAACTTGTCTCAGTCACTTTAGCAAAAAAAATAGCTGCTAAAGCGAAACTTTCGCAAGCCCTAGCAATTAAGGCTTGTATTCAAGATCAGTTAAATAAGGCGAATGTTCACCTTACTTTTAAACTTGTTGCTTAGGACATTTTTTGTTTTGCAGTGTTTAGCTATTTGGCCTAACAAAGGCATCGCTGGCTCCAACCGCGTTTGCAACCCAATACCAACTCTTAAATCGCTCATAAACTGCCTCGATTTCAGCTTTTGACAAGATCTTGGCCTCTGGGTAACAATTATATTCAAATATAAACTCTGTACAGCCGCAAGTCAGGTGTTCGTCTACTTGCTCAAGTTGCGCACCAACGAAACTCAAGTCAATAATATCAATAACTTACAAGACAACTCTTTCGGGGTATATCGAACCAACGGGCTTAAGTCCTTTTCTGTTTTTCGATTAAATAATTGTATTTACATATATACCTAATGTAGGTATATTAAACTTGTATGGCGATTATTACTTTTGTAGATAAAATGACTGAAGATTTTTTTGTTCAGGCAAAAGTAAATAAAAAAGCAGGATGGGCTGCCATTGCTAGTGTCACTAAGAGAAAATTAGATATGATTCATTACGCCCATGTATTGATGGATTTGAAAGTGCCTCCCGGAAATAGGCTAGAAGCACTTTCGGGTAACTTAAAAGGTTATCACAGCATCCGAATTAACGATCAATGGCGTATTGTTTTTAAATGGATGCAAGCAGGAGCCACTGAAGTTGAAATTTGTGATCATCACTAAAAAGAGGTTTTTATGATTAAAATGATGAGAGCGCCAACTACACCTGGTGAAATTTTAAAAGAAGAATTTCTGCTGCCTTTGGATATGACTCAGGCAGATCTTGCCAAGCATTTGGGTTGTGATATCAAAGTTATAAATCGTATAGTTAATGCGAGAACCAGTGTGACTGCAGAAATGGCTTTACGATTGTCGGCAACATTTAATACAAGTCCTGAGTTCTGGCTAAATGCTCAAAAAGCAGTTGATTTGTATAAGGCATTCAAAAAAATTAAAAATCTCCCGAAGCCTTATAAAAGAGCAGCTTAGAAAAGTTTTAAAAAAGTGTTTAAGCCTATTTTTTTTATTAATCTGATTTTACTTCTTTCTGTTCGGGTCAGCGCCTATCCGGATGATATTTGTAAAGAGTGGTTTGAAAAGACAAAAATAGTTATAAGCTCTAAGGATTGTGAAGCTAAATGCGCGGTTGCGATGATCGACATGAGAACGTTTCAGTGCCACAGCCAATGTGCTGAACTTTGCTATGAGAATTCAATTTCAAAATATGTTTTTTATCCAGGACTAACATCAAAAGAAAAAACACTCATCGATAAATACCCTAAAGAATCCATTATCGTTTTTGTAGAAAAAATGCGTGCAGAAGAATCATCGCTCCGGCAGTTTCCAACTCAAAAATCCAATGATGAGGGAGACGCTTTCAGGCATTACATTTGGGCAGGGCTTTTAACAAAAGAGCTCGGAATTGAAATGGCTCAAACATTTTTAGACGCACACGAGGAAAACCCACTTCAGCCTAATGATGAAAAAGCTATGGATTTGGCTAATAATCGAGGCGGTATTCTCGGCGCTTAAAAACTTCAGAAAGAAAACAGGTTGGATTTAAAAAATCTGGAGAATCAAGCCGTTCAGGACCTAAGGGCGAACAAG
Source organism: Bdellovibrio sp. (assembly GCA_031408135.1). GTDB lineage: Bacteria > Bdellovibrionota > Bdellovibrionia > Bdellovibrionales > Bdellovibrionaceae > Pseudobdellovibrio. Next base: position 2,960 of record JANOJH010000502.1, read on the forward strand.
CTTATCGTTATAGAACCAGGACTGCCGATTCCTAAGGAGATAAAATGAAATTTTTAAAAATTTTCCCGCTAATAGTTGTGATGCTTTTGTCCGCAGCCTACGCATTAAGTGGAACGTCTTACCTAAACGGAACTTTTTTATCTTTAAAGGAGGCCAAAAATAAATGGGGGTCTTTAGAATTTAAAGCTTCTGAGTTTATAAAATCAAATGAACGGCAAAAGGGTTCTATGGCTGTTAATCTACTAGAAAAAAAATCCTACGTTAATGGACCAATGAGTAAAGTTCGTACGGAAATTGGCACGCCGGATAGTTATTTCTTTAGCGACACCATCTATGCATATGAGATTACGCCCCCCGAAGAAAATAAAGAACAATGGCAGTTGGTCTTTATACCTGATGATAAGTTAGAAAAAGTAAAAGAGATTAAAATCCATAAAAAATGCTGCTATAAGTCGGTTTTTTAAAGTTCCATAAGATATGAAATGGTTCGAGAATAGTATAGGTTAGGGTTGCTGCATCAAGTCTCTAATCAAATTAGACCACACATCTCCAAGATTGCGGTTCGATATTCGTGTATGTTCAGGGCACCAAAATTCTCATTTAGAGATACTAAAATATACATGTTATCAGATACTTGCAGCCAGATCTAGACATCTGGCTGCATAATTTTTTTAAAACTTGTTTTTCCAAGAAATTTCATGGATAATAAAGTTATGTCAAAACAAGCAACTCTTTCTACAAATATAGATTTTGAACTTAAAGAAGCTCTCGCTCTTTTCTGTAAAAAACGCGGCCTTAAAATTCAGAGCGTTGTTGAAAATGCAATTCGCGAACAGCTCGAAGATGAAATTGATATACAAAGCTATCAAGAGCGAAAAGATGAAGAAGAGATTTCACTTTCCAATGTGCTTAAAAAACTAAAAAAATGAGCGTGAAAACTTATGAAATCGTCTTTAAGAAAAGCGCGCTTAAGGAGCTTCAGAACCTTCCTCAGAAAATTCAGCAAAAAATAATAGACGCCACCACTTTGTTGTCGGTAAATCCATATACAGATCTCTTGCAAATTAAAAAATTAAAGGGGGCCGATTCACTCTATCGAATTCGAATACAGGATTATCGGGTGATCTACTATATTGAAAGTGATATTATAAAAATCACGGTCATCAAAATCGGGCATCGCAAAGAAGTTTATGAATAAGCAGAAAGTAAATATTCAATATCAGGGAAAACTCATTGCTGCGAACGTCACTATTGCAAATAATTTTTGGACGAGATTATCTGGTTATATGTTCAGGAAGGACCCGCATGTCCCAGGTATATTGAGGGCACCAAACAATCCGAACGTTAAAAAACCTTTTTTGGTGATATCTCCAGTAAATATTCTTCGTACGCAATGTCAGGTTGTGCCTCTTCAGTACATTCGCCCTTTCGCATGAATGCAGCACGCTGAAGGCCTTTTATGGAAGCTTCATTTGATTTTCGAGTTAGTGTTCTTATATGTGAATAATCTGAAAAATTTTCTATACAATAAAATTTTGCAGATTCAAGAACACCGGAAAGATAACCTCTACCCCGATAAACCGGATCAATAACATAAAAAATGTTAACTATCAGATTATCTTGGTCAGGATAAATGCCGAGGAACCCAACGAGATTTTCGCTATCAAATAAAGAAAAATGGTCATCTGCACTGAACATAATCAAGGCCGAACTTCTTTCATCAGCGGCAAGTTCACCAAACCTTTTTTTAGGGGCGTCTGGCTCGGAAGATCCCTGATAAAAATCGTGAAGTTTGATAATTTCAGATTCAGTAGGTTTTTGTAGTCTTAATCTCATAGATTTATTGAATTGCTGAAAGTTCTTTTGTTCAAGGTAAAATTTTAATATATTAGCAAGCCTAATTTATATACACTCAGTTCGAGAATCGGGTAGCTCAGGGGTCTTGACTTTTTCCTCAAATCGAATTTACGAGCACATCTCCAGAATTGCAGTTCGATATTCGTGTATGTTGAGGGCACCAACTCAAATTCAACAGCAACATCAATATGATATAAAATTGACCGTTCCTGCACCGCCGGTACTTGAGATTCACGTACGCGAATCTCAAGTTAACAACGAATGAAATAACCCCATTGTAAAAAAAGTGGATAGAGGAGTTATCTGTACACTTCTTTACGATGAACAATTTTAACAACTAATATAGTTAAAATGTTGTCCTCAATTTGGTACAGAACACGATAGTTACCTTGTCGAATTCGATAAGTGTTTTCTGCTCCTTCAAGTTTTTTAGAAACCAGTGGCCTTGGATTTTTAGCAAGTTCAAGAATTTTCACAATCATCAGAGCTTTTTCTTTTTTCGGAAGCTTATGGAATTCTTTTTCAGCAGACTTTAGCCATTCTATTTTATATAACGCCATCGGCTTTCAATTTCTGAAGAACTTTTTCCATTGAGATTCGAGGTTCTTTTTCTCTTTTTTTAATATCTTTAAGATCAGACATATCTTCTGCCATTTCCGCAAAGTAAGAAGCCAGGGCCTCATTAACAATGTCGGACATTGATTTATCCGCCTCGGCGGCATGGATTCTGGCTGCTTTATGAAGATCTGGATCTACGTATATTGTAGCTTTTTTAACGGCTCCCATTATCACCTCAAATGCCATTATAGCGCTTTTACTGCAAAGCCGCAATATTTACTATTTTAGGCATAGAGCCCTTGGGGAATATGGAAAAAAATCGAAAAAATCAGTTATCAATCGCGACCAGTTTTCTTGCGATGTCCTTAAAACACTGGGCTTCGTGCGACCGCAAAGGTTCGCGCTTTAGACCACTGCCGTCTCGTGGTGTATCCGAAAGCCGTGGTTAACTGGCGCTCCGTCAGATCAGCTGGCTGATGTTTTATCCACAAGCGTTCAAGCCAAAAGAGAGACGACAAGATTCGGGGCGCAACGGTAAATTTTATGGAAGAGACGGATATGAACGAATTCTCAAGTCTTAAACACGAAGGCCAGAAGTCTCGAGCAGCAACGCCACAACTTGCAGTTGGATAGATGCATACACACAGAAAGGACAACGCACAAATCCTTTGAATACTGCTACCATAAACCTTGAACGAAAGTGATAAGTCTCGCATAAGATAAGACGAGCAGAAGTAGTTCATGGCAGCACACACGGACATTTGCAATCAGCCAGCTTTGTATTTTTTACTTTTCAATCTTACAACAAGTAGATTCCAGATTAAAAATAACGAGCCCTCAGACTATCTTGAACTTTCCTTGATAAAAGTCGTCAAATAATGGCGTACAAGGAATTCGGGTTTAAAGCTGAGGCCTTTGAATGTCCAGAGAACTTCTTCGAACGCGCCCCATTTGGCTTCGATCAACTGTTCATCCATGACAATCGTTACATTTTCTTTTTGTTGCGGTTGTGGAATGGCCAGATTGCCGACGTAATGAAAACGCATACTGATCAGGCCCGAATTTTTTATTGAAAAAATCATTTTGTAACCATTGCGGAACAACATGAAATCGGCATGAGTTTTGGCAATGCCATAAATTTTAATTCGGCCGAGTGCCGAAGGTTTCATTTCATTAAAATTACCGGCCGCATCCGCAAAATCCGCTTTAAGTCGCAGCAGGAATGTGATCGTTTCATTAACCAGTATCCGTTGAGTGTCGAGGCCCAGGTTCATGTCAATCATTACCGACTTCTCGATTTGTTCATCGGCAGAAACAAGTTCGCGTATCCACGTCTTATTTTCGTGTTTATTGATTTCCATGTGCAACTCCTATGCTGATTCTATTTTTCTAGGCAGAGGCTATTTTTGTCAATCTCAAAAGCCGCCAATTTGCAGGCTAAGTCCTAATTGAGATCCCGAAGCAAAAACCGTCGAATGTGGTAAATAGTACCCCAAAATAAAACTCATCGGCAAAATGTAACCAACTGTGGTTTCGAGTTTGAACTCAACGCCAGAATTCCAGATGCTATCATTCAATTTGAGGTTTTGAGGTGCGCGATTTACATCGAGTCCGCCGCCTTCAACACCAATCCCGTCAACAATTACCGCGCCGGAGATCCGCCGCAGAAAGTAGGCGTCAGAACCTGAACCGCGGTCAAGCCGGCCGATCGGAAACCGGTATTCAAGATTTGTATTCCAGAGACTTCTTCCGAAAAACTGTGCGGACGAATATCCTCGCATTACAAACTGGGGCGCCAGGCCGTCTTCTTCAAGAAAAGTGGATGAGCTACTTGACCCGAATCGGCTGCGTACGACGTTTGAAAAAGTCGCGAGGCCGCTGACTTTGGCTTTCAGGGCATGATGCTTGGGTAGCCATGGTGATGCAAAACCGGTCCATGAGAATGAGACCTTTTCATAATCTTCGGCAACATTCAGAAGTTCATCGTAAACTTTATAATTTTTTTCGAGTCTAACGAGGCCACCCCAGCCCGATTGCGGTGAAATCTGAAAAAGATTCTGATCATAATTTTTGTAAACGACCTGCGCAAAGGGGCCTGCGTGCCGCGATCTGGAATCTAGATAAGTTTCCTGCAGTTGAACGCCCAATTGAGCGCCAAGGTTTTTGCTTGTTGAAAACATATCCGGCAGTAACGACACCCCATGAGTGGTGGTCTGAACTATTTTCAGCGCATTCCCCAGAGCCCGGTTTTGCGAAGTTGTGCTGAGCAAAAATGGAACTGTCTGGGTTGAGTTGGTGTAGGCGCCGCTGAAATTTCCTTTTTTCAGTTCACTGTCGTAACTGGCGGAAAGCGCATAAATATGCCGGTTCAAAGGGTCGTGACCGGTGGTCTGCGCCTGCAAGAAAATCCCGTTTGAAGAGCTGCTCGTTGAGATAAAAGGTATCCAGTAACTCGGCATCAGATAACCCGAGGCCTCGTAGTCGGTGCTTTCATATTTTTTCGGGGTGAATTCCGGTTCGCTGTACGTCGGATAACGTTTTTCTATCGCGTTTTCAATCACCGGAAGATCCTGCGTAAATCGCGTAAGTTTAACTTTGGTGACTTTAAACCCTGCGCTTGTCATTAGAGAAGTCCACGCGGCATTTCCGTCGCCACTGCTGAGCGCGAGCCAGGCGGCTAGTTCCTCGGATTTGGGAAGATTCTTGGGAGGATTGCGGTCAATGGCCCGCTGCGCCAAATCCTTATGCGCCCCCGCC
>JANOJH010000578.1:0-1051 GCA_031408135.1 Bdellovibrio sp.
TCACCTGGCCAGGCTACACGATTAGCACCGCACAGTTCTCACCTGATGGCACAACGGTTTCGTTTATTGCCAGTACAACGGAAGGACGATTTTATGCGCAATCCATTATTGCTACAGCTACAGCAGCCGGAACAAATCCAACGCTACTAACAACATCACTTGATCGCGATGCAGGCGAAGCAGTTTGGTCTGCCGATAGCAAGACCATATATTTTGTAGCCCAAGCTGATGGAGACATTCCCATCTATACTATTCCTGCCAAAGGAGGTATCATCACTAAAATCATAGGCAATAACGACAATGGCGTAAATGATTTTGATGTGCGTGGCGATAAAGTGGTGTATGCACTTACAGAGACTAAAAATCCCTGGGAAGTATACGTAATGGGAGTAAAGGATAAAAGTAATCGTCAACTCACCAATCTGAATGACGGTTGGATGAAAGATAAGCAAGTGATCTTCCCGAAAGAATATTGGCTCACGCGACCGGATGGTTCAAAGATTCAATACTGGGTGATGGAACCTGTTGCCAAGAAAGATGGAACAAAATATCCGACTATTCTCAACATTCATGGCGGTCCGTCTGCCATGTGGGGACCAGGAATTTTTTCGATGTGGCATGAGTATCAACTTGAAAATAGTTGGGGATACGGTGTCGTCTATTGCAACCCTCGTGGTAGTGGAGGCTATGGAGATAAATTCAAACGCGCCAACTTCAAAGACTGGGGTACAAGTCCTGCAGGAGATATTTTGGCTTCATTGGATGATGCAATCAAAAACAATTCATGGATCGATAAAGATCAACTATTTGTAGAAGGCGGAAGTTATGCGGGTTACATGGTAGCCTGGATTGTTGGTCATGACAATCGTTTCAAGGCTGCTAATGCACAGCGAGGAGTATATGACCTTACTACTTTTATGGGAGAAGGAAATGCCTGGCGTTTAATACCAGATCACTTTGGAGGTTATCCGTGGGACAAAGAAACAAAAGCGATACTTGATTCAAATTCACCTTACACCTATGTGGATAAAATCAACACCCCTTTGTTGAT
>JANOJH010000663.1:0-2951 GCA_031408135.1 Bdellovibrio sp.
GAAAACGTCCGATAAACATGACATGATACGGATCATTTTTAATATGCCGGTTATAGCACTAATCTGTCTGAATCTGGCGGCAGGAAGTGCCTTTGCCAATAACGAGTGGCTTGAGCTTTACAACAACTCACGCGCCCTTGGAATGGGTGGGGCCTCTATCGCCGTAACCAGTGACGATACATCTTTGTACCGGAACCCGGCAAATTTAGGCAGTGTCCGTGATTTTTACGGCACCATGTTCGATCCTGAAATTGAAGGCACCGGAAACCTGACCGCAACATCGATCAATATCAAAACCGTAATGGATTCACTGGCCACTAAAAACAATACGTATTATCGCGCTAAACAGCAGATTTCACCGGTTTTGGTTCGTCGGAACGTGGGCTTTGGCTTTTTCTATAAAAATGAGATGAGTGCAGAAATCACCTCCGGTGATCCGACAGTCATGGACACAAAGTACATGAGTGATACCGGCGCTGTTTTCGGCTCTAATCTGCGATTGTTCGACGGACGTGTAAAAATCGGGGCATCCGCTAAATTTATTAATCGTATCGAAGTGCAGAACGCGGCACTTCCGGTGGCAGGGCCGACAGATTTAGCGACAATCGGTTCTGAAGGGTCAGCCATTGCATTCGATGTAGGCCTCTTGATCCAGGCCCCGTGGGATTATATTCCAACCCTCGCAGTCGTTGTGCATGACCTCGGCGATTCGCCGTTCGATAAAAAAGACGGTTTCAGAATGCGGACGGCAACGCGTCCTGCAACTCTAAAACAGAGTATCGACGCCGCCATAGCGATATTTCCGATTCACTCAAATTTGTTCAGAAGTGTGTGGACTTTAGAATACAGTGATATTACGAACTCCCGGAATGACACGGACAGTGCCAAGAGAATGCATTTAGGCATCGAATTAAATTCCCGCGACAATTTCTTCTTCAGATTAGGCTATAATCAGAGATACGCAACTGCGGGTGTTGAAGTGGCCTCTGAGTATCTCGTCTGGCAACTCAGCACCTACGGTGAGGAAATCGGTACCGCAGCGGCGCCTCGGGAAGATCGCCGCATCAGTACGAAATTTGCTTTACGCTTTTAAGCAGAGAGGCCTGCAACGTGAGATTTTTTATAATTTTTTTTACAATGCAGATTCTTTTGCAGGGCTGCAGCCAGAACATATTAAGTGAAGTCGGCAATAAGAATTCCGATGAAGCTTTGCTATTCGACGCCCAGACCGCAGTGAATGCCCAGCAGTACGATAATGCCATATCTATTCTCACTCAGCGGGTAAGTGCATCGGGCCAACAATCAACTCGTGCTCGTGAAATACTCGCAAGCGGATATGCCGGAAAATGCGGTCTCAATTTTATCAATTACGTTACCGCACTTTCCACATCAGTATCCGGAAGCAGCTTTGTTCTTGTTTCTGGACCTTTTGTTACGGTGCCGGTATCGCCGGATTCCTGTTTGTCGTCCTTACAGACACTCGATCTCATTGGTACGAATGCTCAACGTACGACAAATCAAAATGCATTTGCAGCCATCGTCGGAATGGTGCTCATGGGTTCTGCAACCCGGCTATACACAGATGATGCCCCAGTTAATGGCGATGGGTTGCAGGATGTGGGTAATGCATCGTGCGCGCTGACTGATGTTCAGATCAATAAAATAATTCTTGGCTATGGCTACATGGCTCAGAACTTTAGTGCAATATCCAGCCAGATTGGTGCATCGTCATCCACAACCATTTCCGATTCTATCACAACGTGTACAGCACTGGTAGGTGCTTCCTGTTCAAACACCGATCCGGCACAGATTACCGTTCAAATGCGCGATGCCATGCGCGACCTGATGAATACATCTCAGTATGGAGTCGGAACTTACGATGGTTCGAATCCACTTTTGATTCCGGCGGCCTGTCCATGAAATATTTCTTGTTTAGCTTTTTATTAACTGTGTCGGGGCATGCGGCTGAACTTTATCAGCCTGGCTTGCAGGCGCGATGTTTCGCCATGGGCGGAACCTGTATCTCTCACGTTCGCGGGGCCAGTTCGTTGTTTTTTAATCCGGCGGCACTTGCACGGGTTGAAGGTTTTGATCTGATAATTGCCGAAGCTCAGGGCGGAGTCTCTAAAGATGCTGTCGATTTCAGTTCGCAATTTCAAGGCGGCACATTTGCGGCTTCCGATTTCAACCGGCTTTATGGAAAAACCTTAACCGCAGATGTTGCGGCCCGCACTGGTTTTGCCATGCCGAATTTCGGCTTCGGACTATTCAGTAATAACTATACCAATATGCAATTCAATGACCCCACCTTTCCGACTTTTCACATGAACCTGATAAGTGAGTACGGTTATGTCGTAGGCGGAGCTTTCAATTTGGGGCCCGATACTTCGCTTGGAATCAGCGCAAGACATATTAAACGTGGGGGTGGCGATAAAGATATCAACATGATGTCATTGGTGGGTGCAAGCTCCAGCACAGTAGCCAGTTCAAATTTTCAGGATCGCGGCATTGGGCATTCTATGGATCTGGCCTTTATGACAACGCTCAATCATCCGCTGAAACCCACACTGTCCGTGGTTTGGCAGGATATCGGTGTAACAACTTTCAATTTAACTTCTGGTACGACGCCGCCACCGAGCCAGTACGACAATCTGATTTTTGGCGCCGCGATTAAACAGGAAAAGAGTATTTTCAGCTTCACTCATGCGTTTGAATACAAATTTATCCGCACTACAGGTTATGACCTCGGAAAGAAGCTGCACGTGGGAACCGAAGCCAGCGTGGGACCGTTCGATTTTCGCGCAGGAATAAATCAGGGCTATGTCACGTACGGAGTCGGCGTGGATCTGCTATTTTTTCAGCTTGATGCGGCAGCTTACTCTACTGAGCTCGGCACCTATACCGGGCAGTCGCGCAGCGACCGCTATAGCGTCAGCTTAACTTTTAATCTG
>JANOJH010000669.1:0-1151 GCA_031408135.1 Bdellovibrio sp.
GCCAAAGAAATGGTTGAAAAAATTAAACAGACAATAGCGATGAGAAAATTTTTTTTCATGTTTTATGAATGATTTTAAGTACGTCTCTTCTAATAATAATTACAACTTCATCTCCCATCCTTTTTCATATTCCCGACTCCAGAGTTTAATGGCCTCAGTATCATTCTTAATATGTCCATTGGAAGTATCACAATAAATAGTGCGACCAGTTCGATACGCAATATTACCAAGTTGAGGAAGCAATGTTGATTTATGGCCTTCTGAAATAGGTGCCGTCAATTTTGCTTTACCCCGAATTGAATCAACAAAGTTGAGCAAGTGAATACTATCCAGTTTTTCTCCCATGCCCATGGTATTGGTGGCATCTGCTTGTTGAATATCGGTCTTCACCTCTTTTGTTAATTTGTTACCCAACTCAAACACTTTAAAGGCATCTCCGCCAGCAATTACCATAGTGCCTTTCTCACCATAAAAAATTACACCCCTTCCGCTTCCTTGTTCGTCAAAGTCATTGCAGCTTCTACCTTCCCAAGACATGGCGGTGTTATTTGGAAACTCGAAGGAAATGGTCTGTGTATCCGGAGTTTCCCAATCATCTTTAAATGCAAAACGGCCGCCCGCAGAAACTACTTTGCTCGGATAATCTACACCTAAGCCCCAGCGCATCACATCAATTTCATGTGTGCCGTTATTAAGCGCTTCGCCTGTACCCCAATTCCAAAACCAATGCCAGTTGTAATGAACAAGATTATCCTTGTATGACTTACGCGGTGCGGGACCCTGCCATAATTCAAAATCAAGAGTTGACGGCACCGGAACAACTTTTCCTATACCAATCGATTTTCTAGCATTAGAGTACCAACCTTTCGCAAAATACACACGCCCAATAATTCCATCATGTAAAGCCTGCATAGCCTCCATTACTTTTGGAAATGATCTTCGCTGACTTCCCATCTGAACAAGCTTATTATATTTTGCTGCAGCCGCAACCAAAATTTCTCCTTCTGCTGGATTATGTGAACACGGTTTTTCAACATACACATTCTTGCCTGCCTTCAAGGCCATCAATGCTGCTGGTGCATGCCAATGATCAGGCGCTGCAATGGTAATAGCATCAATATCATTACTCTCTAACATCTTGCGAACATCTT
>JANOJH010000721.1:0-1121 GCA_031408135.1 Bdellovibrio sp.
TCCAAGGCCATATAGGCATGCGCTAGTCCTGCAATGCCTCCACCTACAATTGCAATATCAACTGATTGATCTTGATGCATAATTTTACCTCACCCCGTCCTTCGGACACCACTCTCCTCAAGGAGAGGGAGCCAAGATGAGGCTGCAAGTAGAAAATTCAGAATCACAAACCAAAAATTTCAAGATGAACGAACTGTTAAATTCTGAGTAGCCATTCTTAACTGAAACATCACTCGGGCTTCATCAGGTTGAGTTAACGCGAATGTTATTTCGTGGAAAACAAGATTAAGTGCAAGATCAACCAGTCTACTCTACTTTCATTTCACCTTCGATTACACAATGGCTGGAGAAAACAAACGGAATATGGTTTTCGATTTACGCAGCTGGCTCAGCTTTCTGTCTTTATACATGTGTGTATGCATTTCGAAAAGCTTTTTCCGTTGCAACTTTTGAAGGCCTGATTTACTTTGGAATAAGTTATAAAGTCTGGTTGGTAACTTTTCAGGTGCTGGGTTATGCACTCTCAAAGTTCATCGGCATAAAGATCATCTCTGAATTGAAGGCTAATTCGCGAAGCAAAGGAATTCTGATCATGGTATCGGTTGCTGGGTTTTCCTGGTTTTTGTTTGGCCTTATTCCAGCTCCCTATAATATAGTGTTACTTTTTTTCAATGGATTTCCGCTAGGATTGATCTGGGGAATGGTCTTTGGCTATTTAGAAGGCAGAAGATTTACAGAAGTATTAGGTGCTGGGCTTTCGGTGAGCTTTATCTTTTCAGCAGGCTTGGCAAAAACAGTTGGTGCTTACATTATGCGCGACTGGGGCACGACCGAACAATGGATGCCTTTTGTTACTGCGTCAGTTTTTTTTCTCCCGCTCCTATTGTTTCTTTGGTTGTTAGATAAACTTCCGCAACCCACTCCACTGGACGAATCGTTGCGAACAAAACGTCAATCCATGAGCGGAGCCGATCGCAGGAAATTCATTGTCACCTTTGCTCCCGGCCTTTTATTGTTAATTCTTGCCTACATGTTGTTAACCGCTTTTCGCGATTTTCGTGATAACTTTTCAGCCGAGGTATGGGAGGCATTGGGAACTATCAATACACCTGAAGTTTTTA
>JANOJH010000725.1:0-1063 GCA_031408135.1 Bdellovibrio sp.
GTCAAAACCAGAATTTAGGTATTTTTAAAATCGAAATTATTTTGTGATGAAGGAACACGGGGCGAAAAGGAAGGTAATAATCTGCGAAGACCACGAAATTGTTTATACAGGCCTAGAATTACTGTTAGAAAAATCTGCCAACTACCTTTTGACAGGCCATGCACAAAATGGCAAACAACTAGTGCCCCTCATTAAAGAACAAAATCCGGATATACTAATCCTAGACCTCAACTTGCCTGATACTGATGGCTTTACACTTCTAAAATCCATAAGGGAATTCAATAAAAAGATTTGTGTAGTGATCCTCACTATGTACCAGGATGAATTTCTGCTGGAGCGTGCCCAGGCTGAAGGCGCGAATGCCTATTTGTTGAAGAATGCCGCCAATGACGAACTGCTTCGGGCACTTGATGCAGTCCACATTGATACTTTTTACGTAACGCGACAATTGAAGGAAGAACTGGCAAAGAAAAAATTATTCTTAGATAAGTTTTCACAAAAAATGAAGCTAACCAGACGCGAGATGGAAATCATCCGTGTACTTTCCATGGGCAAAACCTCGGATCAAGCTTCCATTGAGTTATTCATCAGTCCACATACCGTAGATACTCATCGTAAGAATATTTTTCGAAAATTGGAAATCAATAATATTTCCGCCCTGGTTAAGTTTGCCCATGATAATAAAATCATTTAATACATTTTATTCACTCCTTCTATTCCTGGCATTCCCTGTTCATGCACAGAATAGCCCGCCAGATACTATCCGATTGGATGGAACAAACCAAAAAATAGATATTGTAAATAAAGGGGTTGTATTCACTACCAAGGAAGAGCTGAGCCCACAACAAGCCTGGCTATTGCTGCTTCAAGAAAAGCGCCATGAACAAAAAGCAACCGTTGGCTTTACGGCCAACGTATATTGGATAGCCTTTACTTACAAAAACGAAACAAAATACAGGGAAGACAAAATCCTGGAGATAGACAATCCCCAAATCGATTGGCTTTCCTTTTATACGATCGATTCTATTGGCCGGTCCATAGTGCTGGCTGAAACTGGAGATAA
>JANOJH010000743.1:0-8231 GCA_031408135.1 Bdellovibrio sp.
TGTGGAAAGCACGGCCATAATGTCTGTCCGCTGACTCATCACAACTGTATGAATACCATTTCAGCTACAGCTGTGTTTACAAAAGCCCTGAAGTTTCTGCAGTCTAGCTGAAATCTTTTACGTTGATGGAATACTTCCGGATTTTACGGAGTAATGTATTCTTAGGTATATTTGCCTGCGCAACCGTTTGATTTATCTTGCCCTTGTTGGCTTTCAGGGCACTCATGATAAATTCTTTTTCGGCGGCTTCTTTGAAAATTTCAAAGTTGAGCGGTTCATTCGAGTGCAACATTTCCGTTGAGGGCCGCACTTGAGTCTGAGCGGTTTGTGAATGTCCGTCGGCTCTGATCTGATCAGGAAGGCTTGATTTTGTCATAATCGTAGACGACTCAACGATAAAGGCGCGCTCGATAATATTTTCGAGTTCGCGGATATTTCCCGGCCAGCGGTATTTTTTCATCAGATCAAGACATTCCGGATCAATCGAGTTGATATTTTTATTATGTTCTTTTGAAAACTTCTGCAGAAAGCTGACGGCCAGCACCGGAATATCATCCGGACGATCGCGCAACGGCGGCAGGAAAATCGGCATAACATTCAGCCGATAAAAAAGATCTTCGCGAAATTCGCCGGTTTCCATCATTTTTTCGAGATTGCGATTAGTAGCTGCGATAATGCGCGCGTTGGTTTTGACCTCGCGGTTACTTCCAACAGGCGTAAATTTCTTTTCCTGCAGAGCGCGCAGGATTTTAACCTGCATTTCAGGTTTGAGTTCCCCGATTTCATCTAGAAACAGCGTGCCGTTGTTTGCCAGCTGAAACTTGCCGATTTTACGTTCGATCGCGCCGGTGAAGGCACCCTTTTCATGGCCGAAGAATTCGGATTCCATCAGATTTTCCGGAATGGCACCGCAATTGATCGCAACAAAAATGCCGGATTTTCGCGGCGAATTGAAGTGAATGGCGCGCGCCACGAGTTCCTTACCGGTTCCGTTTTCTCCGCGAATCAAAACAGTAGTTTCAACTTTACAGAGCTTGTAGATCAAACTAAATACTTCTTTCATTTTTGTATTGTTGCCGACGATTTCACTTTCGATGTCGTCATCAAAAATCGGATTTGAAGCCGTCAGATTCGAAATCATTTCATGGGCTTCAAGACTTTTTCTTACGATATCGGTCAGTTTTTCGGGGCTGACCGGTTTTTCAACGTAATCGTAGGCGCCTTCCTTGATGGCGATAACCGCATCATTCAGGTTGGAATGCGCAGTCATGATGACAACGAAAGTGCGCGGGTCGTGCTCTTTGATTTCTTTCAGTGCATCGAGCCCGTTCATTTCAGGCATGCGAACATCCATCAGAATCAGGTCGAAAGGATGCGCCTTTACACGGTCCAGCGCTTCGCGGCCGTTGCGGGCCTCTTCGATTTCAAACTCAATCTGCAGATTTGTATTATTCAGAATCGAGACGACCGATTTTCGCAGTTCGGCTTCATCATCCACGATCAGAGTTTTTAATTTTATCACAAGTACCCCTTTATCCGTTTTTTGACTTAAGTTTCAATATTATTAACGTTAATATCGCTGGTTTCAATCGGCAATCTTACAAGAAACGCCGTTCCTTTTTTTACTTCGGATCTCATTGAAATCTGGCCACCGTGCAGTTCAATAAAGTATTTTACCAGATAAAGCCCAAGCCCCGTACCCTTGGTTTTGTAGTCCTGCGACTTTCCGCGCACAAATTTCTTCCAGACAAGATCCTGATCTTCAGTCGGAATACCTTCGCCACTGTCTTCAATTTCAACGCAAACTTCGGTATCCGTTTCAAAAGAGCGGATCATGACCTTGCCGTTCTCGGGCGTATATTTTATGGCGTTTTCGATGATGTTCAGAAAAACTTCAGTCATTAAAGTAACGTCGATTTCAATCAGGAACATCGGCTCCAGCACTTGGCTGATTTCAATTTTTTTAGAGCGCGCCAGGGGGCTCAGACGCTCAACGACGTTCTCGATGATACCGTTAATATCCGCCGTTTCTTTCAGGATTTTAAAATCGCGGGACTCAACCCTTAACACTTTCAGGATTGATTGGATGTAGCGGTTCAGCTCTTCAGAATAATCTTTCAGACTGAGCAGGTCTGTGCGGAGCTCGGTATTCAAGGTGCCTTGCGAAATAACCCGGTCAAGAACGGCCTGAATTTTTGCAATCGGCGTTTTTAGATCATGACTGATCAGACTGACGAAATTATTTTTAAGCTGTTCGAGTTCAGCGAGATAACTTTGCTGCTGCTGCAGGCGCGCGTGCGCGTGTTCGATCTTCAGAGCCTGGTGTCCGATGAACAGCACCCAGACTAGAATAAACAGACTCATCGAACTGACAATCGGAATCCAGATGTTGAAGCTGTCAAAGACCCACGCCGAAAAGGCGGCAGTCAGCGTGGCAAGCCAAAGCAGAAAAAATAAGGCAATCGCCTGCGGGTAATGCGAAATAATCAGAATTGCAAGACAGGTCAGCAGCAATAAAAAACCCGCATACACATAACTTGAATATTTTTTAATGAAGCTTTTTGAACGTAAATTTTCCGTAACAGTGGCCCAGAACTCATGCCTCGCCAACAGCCCGATGGGTGTCTGAATCTGCGAATTGTTCGACTTCTCTGCACCGATCAACACGATTTTATCTTTGAAGAAATCTTTCGGTAGGCTTCGGCTCAAGGCTTCGGAAAATGAAATTTCACTGAACAGATTATGGCCCTTGTAGTTAATAGTCGGCAGACTGGCCGCGCGGTACTTCGGAATTCTGCCGCTCAGCCTTTCGGCCATATTCGGAATTGTATCCGGCGTTAAAATCAGGCGTCTGACAATTCCGTCATCATCCTTCAGGGTGTCGATATGGGCGATGTTTGACTTATCGGCCTTTGTCGCAATCGGAAGCGAGAGTTTTTCGGGCAATGCCGAGTTGGCCGACCAGACCACCCTCGGATCTTTGAATGTAGCGGTTTCCTGATTCGATAGCCTGACCTGACCGATGTTATCGCCGAAATAAAGCGTAACGCCTATTTTGTTCGGCTCCTGTTCCAGAACGGTGGTCAAAAGTTCACGCCAGAGGTTGCGGTCCCAATAGAAACTGTCGCTGAGGTCGGAAAGCTCGTTAGTATTGATAAGGCTGCTCATTTTGAGATCATACATCTTTGAAAACTCGGAGTTTTTCAGGGTGATCAAAACAATTTTCTGTGAAACTTCCTGCTGGCCGCGCAGTTGAAATCGGATGTCGTAGTTGCCGCTTTCATCGAATTTCAGGAAAAAGATCGAAAAAATCCAGCAAATCAGGGCTCTAAGCAAAAACCCGCGCTTTTGGTATATCCAACGCATCCAAACTGAGATTCTTGAAAGAGATTTTTTCACGCGATGCAAAAATAGCGAATTTCTGTCGTTATTTCAAGTGGTTAATAGGTAAAATGCGGCATGGAATGGATACGCTCACAGGAACAGGCATTGCCTCACTTTAAATCCTCAGTATTGACTATAGGGAGTTTCGACGGAGTTCATCTCGGTCACCAAAAGCTCTTAAGTATACTTGTCGAAAAAGCTCGGGAAAATAATACAGTCTCGATCGCGTGTACCTTTCGCCCGCACCCGCGCACGATTCTGAAACCGTTAGAGCCCCACCATCGGTTATTCGATTATAAAGACCAATACGAAATGATTTCACGGCTTGGGGTAACGTACTTGGTTGAAGAAAAATTCAGTAAAGATTTTTCATTAATGAGTGCGGAGCAGTTTTTAACCAGCTACGTTGAAAAAATATTTAATCCGGTCCATCTCGTTGTGGGCTACGATTTCAGTTTCGGCAAATCCCGCGAAGGCAACATCGAATTTTTAAAAGATTATTGTGCAAAAAAACAGATCGGTCTTACGGTGGTTGAGCCCTACGAACTGAACGGCCAGATTGTTTCATCTTCACAGATCCGCAATTTTCTTGAGCATGGTGAGCTTGGCAAGGCCCAGGAATTTTTAGGCAGGCCCTATTACCTGCGGGGCCCGGTCCGTGTTGGCTACAAACGAGGCCGCACTCTCGGCACTCCAACGGCAAATATCAGCCCCGAAATCGAATTTGTTCCACGTAAAGGCGTTTACTTTACGTGGGCTTATCTCGGCGACAAAAAATATCCGTCCATCAGTAACATCGGCTATAACCCCACCTTTGAAAATTCAGATTCTTACTTGCGGGTTGAAACCCACATCTTTGATTTCGATCAGGATATTTACGGCGAACATCTTAGAATTGAACTTGTTAAATTTCAAAGAGACGAGATTAAATTTAATTCACTCGAAGCGCTCAAACATCAGATTGTAAATGACATCAAATCAGCGCGCGAATATTTTAAGCCTATATGAAATATAAATTATATAATCTTAAAAAAGATAACAAGATTCCGAAACTAAAAAAATCGAAAGCCCTTGAAAGTTTTGAAATTCAGCCCGAAGTTGAGCAATCTGCGGCTGAACTGCTGAAAAATAAATTTGACGTGATCGAACTCGATCCTGATCGTTACCCCGAATTCCGTGAATTATTGCCTGCGGTTGAATGGAAAACCAATCATATCCGTTCAGCCGATTGTCTGATTTACAAAAATAATTTTTATAAACCCTATAATATTCTGGCAGATACAATTATCCGGATTATAAAGAAAAATGTCAGTCGGGTTAATTCGCAGCTTCCGGTTATTGTTATCGGCGACTACCATTTTATTTTCAGTGTTGTTACTAAACTGGCGCTGAGTGGCTTTATTGAAATAATCGTGGCGCCGATTAATGCCGACCAATCCGAACTTAAAGATCTTGAGGCCGGAATAAACAGTTTATTTTTCAATCTGAATATGAAAATCGTTGCCATCGGAGACATCACTTCCGCCGAGCAAAATGCGTTTTTGATGATTTCCAACTTTCCGAAAGCGAAAAATGAATTTGCCTACGATCTTCTGATTTATTTTAATTACCTTTCCGAGGGTGCAGTTTTCATAGATTGCAATTCAATTAATGATGCCAGTCTGGTTGAAGATGCAAGGAAAGCCGAGATATTCGTGATCGATGAAGTTGCGGTCCTAGAGCATAAATATGATTACCTTAAAGAATTATTGAAAATCTCACCCTAAGTCTAGTTACAAAAAACGTCACACTATCTAAAATAAACACATGCTACCGAGTAAGCTGGCCGAAATTTTAGTTAAGCAAGGTCTGTTGCGGCCCGATCAATTGCAATCTGCGTTGACCGAAATTCAACGGACCAAGAACCGGTTAGGGCCAACCCTCGTTGCGATGGGAATGCTTAAAGATACCCAGATCTTGCGCGCCCTCGAGAAACAATTTGTTCTGCCCGGTGTTGATGTTTCACAATTTGAAATAGATGTATCAATCACCACGATGGTCACCCGCGATTTCTGTGAAAAACACTGCATTATCCCGCTTTCAAAAGCCGGTACCACATTGGTTGTGGCCTTTGCAGACCCGAGCAATCTTCAGGTCCGGGATGATTTACGTTATTTAACCAAATGCAAAGTGCAGCCGGTTGTCGCAACAGAGTCGACGATCATGCAGGCGATTTCAAAATATTATTCACTTTCAACCAAAGATCTCGTTTCAAAGGCTGACGAGGCAGAAAATGAAATAAACGTTCTGACAAAAAACAGCACAGTTGAAGTGGGTAGCAATGGCGCGGATGATGCGCCGGTGGTCAAGTTCGTGAATGGAATTCTGCTGGAATCGATCCGGCGGCGGGCTTCGGATATTCATTTTGAAATTTACGAAAAAAGATACCGTGTGCGGTTCAGGATCGACGGAAATCTAATTGAAGCCGCTTCACCGCCGGCCTCGTCAGGTCCGGCTATCAGTTCGCGGATCAAGATTATTTCAAGAATGGATATCGCTGAAAAACGAAAACCGCAGGATGGACGTCTAAAAATTATTTTAAACCGAGAGAATCGCGAAATGGATTTTCGTGTGAGCTCCGTGCCGACGATGTGGGGCGAAAAAATCGTTATGCGTCTTTTGGATAAATCCAATTTACAGCTCGACATGACCAAACTCGGTTTCGAAGCAGACGATCTGAAAATGTTCAAAGATATGATTAATCAGCCCCAAGGAATGGTATTGATCACGGGCCCCACAGGTTCGGGTAAAACCACCACGATTTATTCGGCCCTGTCTGAACTGAATAAAATCGATGTTAACATCAGTACGGCCGAAGATCCGATCGAGTTTAACCTTGAAGGTATTAATCAGGTTCAGATGAACCCTGATATCGAACTCAATTTTTCGACGGCACTGCGGGCCTTTCTCCGGCAAGATCCCGACATTATCATGGTGGGTGAGATCCGAGATCTCGAAACCGCCGAAATTGCCTTCAAAGCGGCGTCAACGGGCCACATGGTCGTGAGCACATTGCATACGAACGATGCGCCTACTACAATTACCCGTTTGACTGAAATGGGAGTTCCCTCCTACTTAATCACGTCAACGCTGAATCTTGTGGTGGCACAGCGACTCGTCGGAAAAAACTGTGAATCGTGCAAAGAAATTATCAAGGTTCCGGATTCAGCGCTGATTGCAATCGGCGTAGACGAAGCCGATCTTGGGAGTTATCAATTATGCAAAGGCAAAGGCTGTAATGCGTGCAATAACACGGGCATCAAAGGCCGGCTTGCAATTTACGAGCTCATGCCGATCAACGAAAAAGTGAAAGATGCAATTCTCAACAAAGCCAGCTCAGTTGAGCTCAGAAATATCTGCCGTGCCGCGGGGCTTAAAACCCTCCGCCGGAGTGCTCTGCTTAAATTAGCCAGGGGGCTAACCACCATCGAAGAAGTGATCAATGCTTCAGTTAAGGATACGTTATGATTGAAAACCTCCTCGATCAGACGGTATTTAAAAACGGCCACGAAGTTTCGTTTATACTCGGTCATAGAGTTCTGTCGAAATCGGGGCAAGACTGGAATGAAGTCAAAGGCGAACCCCTGACGGTCAGTGAATGGGAAGACCTTAAAGATCTTTGCCTGATCGGTAACGAAAAAGTTCAGCTTGAAACCAAGGGCTTTATCGGCGGATTATATGAATCAAACAAACACAGCTGGAAATTTACCTTTATCGAACGCAAAGACTGTTTCCGTGCGCATCTGAGTTTGGTTAAGGCGCAGGAAGAAACTCTTTCTCAGATTGAAAACCCGCTATTCTGGGAAACCGTAAAAAAAGACAAAGGCCTCTTTATCGTGGCCGGCGAACGTCGCCAAGGCAAATCGGCACTGCTCAGAGAAATTATTCTGAACGACCAGAAAAATAAACTGTCACTTGTGGGGGTTCACACCTCGCAGCAGAATCAGAACTGGCCGCAAATCGATTCAGTCATTCAGCTCGGTGCTGATACAATTGATTTTGATTTTAATCACCTCATTTACGAAGGCGTCGAGCGGATCGTTGTTGATGCCAATTCAGTCAAGAACTGGAAAAAATGGATCGAAGTTGCAGAAAGCGGCCAATGTGTGATGGTCACGCTAAGTTCGAATTCAATTAAAACAATTCTCAGTAAGGTTACTTCTGAACTTGATCACAGCAGCAGTCAGCGGCTGTTTAATATTCTGAACGGTGTAATCCTGCAGAAACTTGTCGGAGAAAGTTATTATCCCTGCAGCGAAATTCTTATCATCAAAGAAAATCAGAAGGCGATCATGCATGAAGCCCTGGGTAAAAATACAATCGCGCAGCTGAATCTGGCCGCCGAATTCAAAGACTCTTATCAGTCGTTGAATCAGGCCATCATCCAGAAGCTGATACGCAGAAAAATCGATGTGCAATCCGCATTTGAAGCTTCAGATAATCCTGAACTTCTCGATACAACATTGAAGAAAATGGGTCTTTAAGATGGCAAATTATTCTTACCAGGCCAGAACTATTAATGGAAATCTCGTTCGGGGCAAGATCGAAGCCAAAGATGAAGTGGATGCTAAAATCAAGCTTCGTGCGAAGCAGTTGATCCCGGTAAAGTTTACGCTCGTTGGAACCGAAACTGCCGGAGAAGGCGACATTGAAAAAACCATCAAAAAAATATTCGCGCCGAAAGTTGCCTCGAAAGAACTGAAAATTTTTACGCGCCAATTTGCAACGTTGATCAATTCAGGTATTCCCATTGCCGATTCCCTTAAAATTCTGTCTGAAGGTCAGTTGAGTAAGCTGCTTAAAGATAC
>JANOJH010000751.1:0-1328 GCA_031408135.1 Bdellovibrio sp.
GTATCGTCAGCAGACGAATTAAAAAAGTTAGCATTAGAAACTAATGGCATCGCCATGAGTGATCCGGCAACGAGAGAAGTTTGTTTCACAAATTCTCTACGGGTTTGGTTTTGATTTTTCATATTAGACAAGGTTTTTAAGCCACAGATTCACGGATTTATTTTAACGAAGCAAAAACTTAGATAATTATAAAATTACTCTTTTATCACCTCACCCCTCTCCTGAGCCACTGATTCACAGATTTTATTTTTAACGAAGCAAAAACCTGAATGATTATAAAATTACTCTTTTTATGACCAAGGATGGTTCTCCGAAATTATAAATTAATCCGATTTTACACTTGGATACAGCCAGATAATTTAAAGTTTGACTGTAATGATCATCGGCAATTCCGTTTTGAGCCTTTATTTCCACGATAATATCATTCATTACAATGAAGTCAGCGAAAAATTTATGCGGAAGCGTAATCGTTTTGTAGACTACTTTAAATTCCTTTTCACGGTTGTAATGAATATTCCTGTTTTTCAATTCCAACTCAAAAGCATCTTTGTAAACTATTTCAAGAAATCCACGACCTAGTATGCGATGAATTTCCATCGCAATTCCATTCAACAAATAGGTCTCCTGTTGAAGTGGATAGTTTTCAGTATCGTAATTTTTAATTTGCATTTAATCTGTGCATCTGTGGCTATCACTTTAAATATAGCGCAAAAAACTTCTCAATTTCCTCTGCCGAAGGTTGTTTTAGTGGCCTTACGACACGAAAGCCGACAAACATGCCATCGGTAAGCCACCATTTGCTTTTTGGAATTTGCGGATCACGCTTGTTCCAGCTTGCATCGGAGGCTTTGCGGTTGGCACACCGTAGTTCTTTGCTTTCATCGAGGTAAGATCCTCCTCTGATAACCTTTGGATGTTTTGAAACTGGATCTGTCCGTGGATCTTTATCCGACATTTTTGAATAGCAAAGCGGATCGTATTGATCGATTGTCCATTCGCTTAAGTTGCCGAGCATATCATACAATCCCCATCCGTTGGGTTTGAGTTGCCCAACATGGTGAAACTTACTATTACTATTTTCTTTAAAGTATCCATGTTCTCTTAACACAGATGCATCATCTCCAAAAGGATAGGCTGTTGTGCTTCCTGCCCTGCAAGCATATTCCCATTCTGTTTCAGTAGGTAATCTCCAATCATTCACAATTGTATGGCCAATACTTTGCAGATAACTATCCATGTATTGTGTTCTCCAAACGCAGAAAGCACGCGCTTGCTTCCAGGTAATTCCAACAACCGGATAATCATCATAGGCAGGGTGCCAAAAATAA
>JANOJH010000782.1:0-8724 GCA_031408135.1 Bdellovibrio sp.
GAAAAGTCCGACGTCATCGGGGCGGGGGGCCTTTATATTATCGGAACAGAAAGACACGAATCCCGCAGGATTGATAATCAGCTTCGCGGCCGATCAGGACGCCAAGGTGACCCGGGCGAATCCAGATTTTATCTTTCATTAGAAGACAACTTGATGCGGATTTTCAACGGCGAAAGAATTCAGAAAATCATGACCATGCTGAATATTCCCGAAGAGGAACCGATCACTCATAAAATGGTGACAAACGCCATCGAGGGTGCGCAACGAAAAGTCGAAGGCCATCATTTTGATGTTCGTAAAAGTCTTCTTGATTTTGACAACGTGATGAATCTTCAGCGAAATGCAATATACAAAATGCGCCGTCAGATTTTAGAAGGCGCGCAGATCGAGCGATCGCTGCTGGATATGTTGGGCGATGTGGTTTCGGTTATTTTAGATACCCATGTTCCGCAGGACGCAAAACCTCAGGAGTGGAATCTTGAAGGCCTCAACACGGCGTTAATGGAGCAATTCGGTTTTAAAATCGAAGTTAATTCTTCGATGCCGCTGGAAAAAATTCAGGATGAGATCACTTCACGTGTAAAGAAAATTTTTGAACATCAGAAGCAGTCGATGGGTCCGTTCTTCGAACAGATATCAAAAATGATTATGCTGAATGCGATCGACCAAAGATGGAAGGAACATCTCTATACGATAGACAAAGTTAAAGAAGGGATTAATCTGCGCGCTTACGGTCAGAAAGATCCGTTGATCGAATACAAAAAAGAAGCGTTCAAAGCGTTCGAATATCTGAGCAATGTTATCAAGACGGAAACTATTGAAAAAATAATGCGGGTTCAACTTGTGCCGGATGCGGCCGCTGAAGCCATCGAAAAGCTAAGACCTCACGAGGCCGATGAAATTGAAATGAACTATTCAGCTCCGTCAGATTCTGAGGATTCTTTTAAGGATTTGCCACCTCGAACCAATGGCGGTGTTCAAGGAAGCAGTGGCGATGACCAGCCACAAAAACGAAGAATGGTCGGAGGGCCGCCGCGCAATGAAGAGCGGGTGCTTAACCGGGCCGAACGCAGAAAACAGAAGGGCCGCTAGATGATTTGCCCCAACTGTCAGATCGATGTTGCCATCTCTGAACAGCTTTTCGGGGGACTTTACACGTGCGGCGCCTGCCAGGCCGTCTATTTTATAAATTTTGAAGGCCAGCCCGAATTCGGCGAAGTTCCCACCGGCGTTTTGTCTGACATTGTATCGGAACCGACGGCCGGTACCGAGATGGCAGCTGCTCTAGAGCCCGCAACAGAAAACTTTGAGTCTTTTGAATCCTCGCTGGAGCCCTTGGTAGACTCAGTCGACATGGTTAATTTTGACAACAAATTGGATGAGCAGTTTGATTCTTACGTTAACAGCGACAACTTGCCCCCAACTGAGGCTGAATTTGAGAATGTTCAGACAGAATCCATCGTTGAGCCGAATATTCATTCATTTAGTCGGATTGCAAAAGAAATTTCAGACTTCGGAAATTCTGAAGCCCATGTCAGCGGTTTGAATTATGATCTGAAGATCACCGGTTTGGATACGCAGGTTACAATGAAACAGTTTAAAGAAATAATTGAAGACCCGCGTTTCGGCTGGGATTCAAACGAAATGCTCAGAGGCGTGAAAAATGGTCAGATTACGATCGAAAAACTGAATCCGGTGAAAGCATTCATTTTGGCTAAGCGGCTGCAATTTCTCGACATCGAGAAAAACTGGAAACAAAATGCGCTTGCGTAATAGTCTGCTTATCAGCACTTTTTTGCTTCTGACTGTGCCGGCATTGGCGCAGGAAGAGCCGAACGCGGCCTTTACTAATAAAGACTATTCCGGCAAGCAAAGCGCAGATTGGGAAAAGATCCAATTGGAACTGAGTACTGTTAAAGGCAAACTTGAATCGCAGACGTCGCTGGTAAAAAATCTGATTGAAGCAAAAAATTCATTAAAAGGCGAAGCCCTTGATCTGAAACTTGACGAGCTCAAGACCGAATACCAGAAACTTCAGAAGTACACTGAAGAATATAATCGGATGAATCAGGAATACCTTACAAAATTTCCGGAACGTGGAACCAAAGTGCACCGAACCTATAAACGGCTGAAGACTAAATCGCTGCAGGCAATCGAAAATGAAATGACAGTTCAGGGGCGAGTGAACAGGCTTCACTCAAAAATCTTAACGCAGTATCCGAAGTCAAAAGCCACTACGAAGAAACCTGCAGCCACTCTCAAAAGCCAAGATGCAACTGTAAATGAAAGTCTTAAGGGCACCGAAAAAAATGATGTGACGGAGCAAATTCAACTTAAAAAGTAGTCAATGAAAACCGAAAGTTTTCTGTCGGCAGAATTTCATTCAGTTCGGCTTCTGAGATTGTAAAACTAATTGCGCCGGATACCGCAATCTCAAAAAGCACCCAGTCATTTGGAAGGTCTTCATCGGCGAAGAGACCGAAGGCTCGCAGCTGACTTTCATTTTTATTCAGAACACTTTCTTTTTGTAGCGACCGTAGGTCTGTAATGGCGGTGCGGAAAATTTCCTGATCGGGGTTTTTGCCGATTTCAGTGCATGAAAAGGAATGGCTAATCAAGGGCGGCTGCCCCGAAAAGGCAACATTTACGGCCTTAAATTTCAGTTCCACAATTTGATAAGAACTACAGAGCGACTGAAAATATTCGGTTTGTAGAAGCACTTCGTCTTTTGAGAAAGAAAACTTAAGGCTCTTAATCAAATCCAGTTTCTGGTTTTGCCCCTCAGTCAGTTTCGGGGAATCCTCAAAACTTGCGATCGAGCGTTCTTTCTCATTGAATAGCTTCAGTATAACTCCTACAAATACAAAATCGAGAATGACAAATAAAACCAAGAGTTTCTTCATATCAGTACTCACATCCTAATGATTCCAGATCGATGGACGCCGGGGTATTTCGATCGGTGTTACTGCCGAGGTGTGTTTGCATAACGCTCAAAATGTCGCTTATGTGCTTCAAACCTACGGCATGCCCCATTTCATGAAGCATCAGGCTCAGCAGGCTGATCTGTCCTTCAACTGCAGTTTCTCCGTCGGCATAAAGTGAAAAATTGGCAACGTTAACTTTAATGTCGGAGTCGCGCAGCTTACTGATATCCCAGCGAATGGCCGTTCTGGCCTGTTCCATATTCTGATCTGAAGGCCATGTTGTCATAAAATAAATAACATTGTATTTATCGTCGCCCGGAGGATTCGTGATGCTGTTATTCCGATAAACGTGAATGAGGTTTTTACGCAAATAATTGTTCCATATAGTTGCCGCACGTTGGATGGTGGCATCATATTTTGCAGGTACATCGACATTGATAAGAAAATTAATTGGAGTTGCGGTTTTCCACGAAACACGGATGCCCTGAGGGTTCTGAACAAAATTGCAGGACTCGATACTGCTTAAGGCTAATACATCTTGGTCACCGATTTTAAGTGTCAGCCCTTTTTTGCTGCAGCCGTTAAGCATCAGTGTAAAAAACGATAAAATAAGGATTTTTTGAAGCCTTGGCATCTTCTTCTATTTTGAAACAAAGAGCTGCTTTTTGCGAGTCGAGTTCTGGTCGCCACTGGACCAGTTCAGCGAGAATTATGCTTTACGAATAGGCATATATTTAGCAAGGATTTTAACTACTTAGATTGATAACGCTAAATATTTGCGTTATAAGAGAAAACTATATAAGAAACCTGAATTGTCTTTAGGCCTTTTGAAAAACATTAAGGGAGATTTCTCATGTCTGAAAATCATGATCATCACAATCAAGGCGGATTAATTGCATTCTTGGGGTCGATGGCATTTGTCTTCTTTTTTTTCGTCTACATCGTTTTTATTAACAAGGGTGTGGAAATTGATGAGAAAGTTTCTGAACCCGCATTGCCGGGCGCCGTAAAATTTGATCTCGCTAGCGTAAAAGAGCCATGGTTACCTAATCCGGAAGTTGCACTTGCCGGCCAAAAAATATTTAAGCAGAACTGCGCACTTTGCCACGGTGAAAAGGGCGATTTAGTCGGTGGTCTTCCAAACGCTCGAAATCTAGTTGAAGGAAACTGGAAAGGCGGCGCGGGGATGATTGCGCACTTTAAAGTTTTGCAGAACGGAATGCCTGGCACTCAGATGGTCTCTTTTAAACAGACTTTGAAACCAATGGAACGTTGGGCGCTTATCAACTGGATGGAAACCATTACGTCAAATAAATCTAAAGATAAACCCGAAGACTTGGCTAATTTTGCAGCCACTGCGGATTAGGAAATATTCTGAAATCCTGGTTATTAATTACTTTTTTTACGATCTCAGTGTTTTCGGCCGGCCCGAAAGAAGCCTATACCGGAAAAGCACTCGGTAAGCCGGCTTCTGAAGTTCCTGAAGAAATCAAAGACGTCGGCATCGAAGAAAAAATCGGCGAGTCGATCAATCTTAATCTAATTGTAACGGACGACTCCGGAGAAAAGCGCCCTTTGTCGTCGTATTTTAAATCCCATAAACCCGTCATTCTAAGTCCGGTTTACTTTAGCTGTTCAGGTCTTTGTAATTTTCATTTGAACGGCCTTGTTGATACTTTGAAGCTGGTTGACTGGTCACCTTCAAATCAATTTGAAATTATCGCGCTCAGTTTCGATTCGAAAGAAACTTCAGACCTCGCAGCTATGAAAAAGGCCAATTACCTTAAATCCTACGGCCGAGCCGGTACCGATAGTGGCTGGCATTTTGTAACAGCCGATGAAGCTACAGTTAAAAGCTTAACCGAATCAGTCGGGTTTAAATACAAATGGAATGAAAAAGTGAATGAGTGGTCGCATGCTTCAGCCGCAATTGTCATTTCTCCTGAAGGAAAAATTTCAAGATATCTGCACGGGATCAAGTTCGAGCCCCGTGACGTCAAGCTTGCGCTTAACGAGGCCTCGAATGGCAAGGTCGGAAATTTTGTCGATTCCGCAATGTTGTTTTGTTTTAAATATGATAATCATCAATCGAAATATGGGCTGCAGGTGTTTAATTTAATGAAACTTGCAGGTGCCATAACAGTTTTAGCATTGGCGCTATGGCTGGTACCGGTAATGATTCGAGCTCGAAGGGAGAAAGTATAACATGGCCATTTGGATGTTGTTGATAAGTAAGGCGATGGCAGGAACCTTTATGCCGGTTCAGGGCACCGAAATTGCGAAGCAGGTTGATAATCTTTACGCGTTTTTAATTGTCGTAAGTTTTATCTCGTGCGCGATTTTAATCGGTGGGATGATTTACTTCGCAATTAAATACCAGCGTAAAACCGACAATGATAAAACGGCGTATATTACGCACGACACTCGTCTGGAAGTTTTATGGTCGGTTGTTCCGCTCATTATTTTTCTTTTCGTATTTGCCTGGGGCTGGGTTGTGTATAACGACATGAGAACAATGCCAAAAAACGCACTGGAAATTCAAGTGACAGGCAAGCAATGGGCTTGGACGGCTGAATATAAAAATGGCGTTAAGTCCACTGAAATTTTTGTTCCGGTAAATAAAGACGTCAAAATAGTTCTCGCATCTGAAGATGTTATTCACTCGTTTTTTGTTCCGAGCTTCCGTATAAAACAGGATGCTGTTCCGGGACGTTATACATCAGTTTGGTTCAATGCTACAAAGCTCGGCGAATTTCACGTGTTCTGTACAGAATTCTGCGGAACTTCGCACTCGGCAATGATAACAAAGCTCAAAGTGGTTTCGCAGGAAGATTTCGATAAATGGCTGATAAGCGAATCCGAAGTGGGATTGTTGCCGCTTGCGCAACGCGGAGCCAAGTACTTTCAGACCCGTGCGTGTGCCTCTTGTCATAATGTCGACAATGCTGCGGTTAAAATCGGCCCTTCGCTCTTCCAGCGCTGGGGTAAAGAGTCAGCTCAGGATGACGGCACCAAAATTCTATTCGACGAAAACCACGTGAGAGATTCCATGATGAATCCGCAGGCGCATATTTCGGCCGGCTTTCCGAAGCCATCGCCTATGCCGTCGTTTCAAGGTCAGCTTTCTGAATCCGAGTTAAGTGCGTTGATTGAATATATTAAAGGTTTAAAATAAAGGTTAGGTGATTTATGGGACATCATGCATCTGGAAAAAATTATATAAACGAAGAACCGGGCCTGGCTTCGTGGTTTACAACTTTAGATCATAAACGAATCGCAATATTATATTTTGTTTCAGTCATGTTTTTCTTCCTTATCGGGGGAATCATGGCGCTCTTGTTGCGGCTCGAGCTTTTTGCTCCGAATGTCACCCAGAATGTCGGGCAGATTCTCAAAAATGGCGATGCCTATAATCAGGTGCTGACCTATCACGGCGCCATTATGGTGTTCATGGTCATCATTCCCGGAATTCCGGCGATCCTCGGGAACTTCTTTTTACCGCTCCAGTTGGGAGCCAAAGACGTGGCCTTCCCTCGGCTGAATTTAATGAGCTGGTATGTTTTCATGACTGGTGCGGCGTTGGCTGTGGGTACTTTCTTCAGCACAAAAATCGACACAGGCTGGACGTTCTACACTCCGTACTCAATTCGGACCAATGGCGCAGTTGTCATGATGGTACTGGCCGCCTTTATTATGGGAATGAGTTCAATCCTTACGGGTCTGAATTTTATTGTAACTACCCATAAATTGCGTGCGCCAGGAATGTCGATGTTCCGGATGCCGCTTTTTGTTTGGGCGATTTACTCGACAGCGATAATTCAGGTTTTGGCCACGCCGATTCTTGCAATTACATTGTTACTTCTGGCGATGGAACGAATTTTTGGAATCGGAATTTTTGATCCCAACCTCGGCGGAGACCCGGTTTTGTTTCAGCACTTCTTCTGGTTCTATTCGCATCCGGCGGTTTACATTATGATTTTACCGGCGATGGGTGTGATTTCAGAACTCATTACCACGCACTCTAAAAAAACTATTTTCGGTTATACGGCAATTGCCTACTCTTCGATCGGTATTGCGTTGGTTTCTTTCTTTGTCTGGGGCCATCACATGTTTGTATCGGGCCAGTCTGAAATTGCCGGAATTCTGTTTTCGTTCATCACGATGCTTGTAGGTGTGCCAACGGCCATTAAAATGTTTAACTGGCTTGCGACGCTTTACAAAGGCTCAATTGCTTTTACAGCACCAATGCTTTATGCGCTTGGCTTCCTGTTTTTATTCGCTATCGGTGGCGTAACCGGAATTATCCTGGCCGTTACGGCAGTCGATGTGCACTTCCATGATACTTATTTTGTTGTCGCGCACTTTCACTACGTTATGGTGGGTGGAACATTAATGGCGATTATGGGTGGTTTCTTTCACTGGTTCCCGAAGATGTTCGGCCGCATGTACAGTGAAGTAACGGCACGGCTTTCGTTTGTTCTCATTTTTGTCGGTTTTAACGTTACCTTTTTTCCGCAGTTTATTCTGGGCGCCAAAGGAATGCCGCGAAGATATTTCGATTATCTGCCGGAATACGAACAACTTAATAAAATTTCGACAGTCGGTTCATGGTTGATCACGACCGGATTCTTAATCGGTCTGTTCTCAATGGTTTACGCTATGAGAAAAGGTGCCAAAGCGCCGGACAATCCATGGGGCTCGAAAACTTTAGAGTGGCAGACAACTTCTCCACCTATTATGCATAACTTTGATCACGAACCAATCGTGACTGCGGGGCCATATGAGTACAAGTAGAGTTGTTGACGGAGTAAACGTGGCATCCCACTATCGGGATGCCGAGCACCAGTACGCTTCAAATAAAGAAGGTATCTGGCTTTTTATGGTGACCGAGATTTTGATGTTCGGCGGACTCTTTGTCGGTTACATCATTTTTCATACGATCTATCCGGAAATGTTTGCTGAGGGTGCTTCATTTCTTAACTGGCAAATGGGTTTTATCAATACACTGGTTCTGATTTTTTCGTCGCTTACAATGGCACTTGGAATTTACTATAATCAGATCGGCCAGCCTCGTAAAGCTACTGTGGCATTGGCGCTAACGGTTTTGTGCGGAGCTATTTTCATGGTGATCAAGTACTTTGAATACACCCACAAATTTCATATTGGTATTTTTCCGGGCGCAAAACTGGATTTAGAGATGCTGAAGGCGAACGGCTACAACGTTCAACATCAGAATCTTGGCCTTTATTTTGGTTTTTACTTCTGTATGTCGGGTTTGCACGGCTTGCACGTTTTGATCGGTATGGGTTTGATCACGTGGCTGATGATTAAGAATATGCGCCGCGATTTCAGTGCAAAGTATTACACACCGATCGAGGGCGTCGGAATTTTCTGGCATATCGTCGACTTAATCTGGATTTTTTTATTTCCGCTGCTTTATTTAGTAGGCTAAAGGAGAATTATTTATGGCAAAGCATGAAAAACATGAAGGAGCTCACGTCGAACATCACGTTACACCCCTCGACGTTTATCTGAAGGTAGCTGGCGCATTATTTTTACTGACATTCCTGACCGTAGGTGCACACGTTCTTAAAGAACATTATCCTGTGCTTCAACCTGCCGGCGGCGTCGTTGCTTTCGCAATTGCCGCAGTTAAGGCCTATCTTGTTATGGCTTGGTTCATGCATTTGAAGTATGACGTTCCTTCTAACCGGATTATTTTTTCAACCGGCTTCATTTTTCTCGGCATTTTCATATTCTTCTGTGCGTTGGATATTTACACCAGGGTTTTTCAAGGAAC
>JANOJH010000786.1:0-16958 GCA_031408135.1 Bdellovibrio sp.
ATATTTACTGAAATCAAATGTCGGCGCGAGAAAGGTTAGGCGGGCCTTGATCAGTGACTTTGCAATTTGCGCCGACTCTTTCATGACATCGCCCAATTGGCCGGTCAGGATGAGGTCTCCTTTGCCGGGCACCAATGCGGACTCAATAAAAAGGATGTCGCCGCCGACGGGTGTCCAGGCCAAGCCGGTAACAACTCCGGGTGTTGTCAGCTGATCGGTCACCTCATAAGTGTATTTTTCCGGACCGAAAATTTCTTCGATTGTATGCACATTAACGCTGACCATTTTTTGGGTTTTCAGCACATCTTCGGCCTTCGCTCTGCACACTTCGCCCAGCTTCCGCTGCAGTTCCCGTACTCCGGCCTCGCGCGTGTAGTGTGAAATAATTTTCAGTAATGCGGCCTCGTCGATTTCAATTTGATCTGCGGTCAGGCCATTTTCGTTGATCTGTTTCGGCCACAAATGATTTTTTGCAATATGAAGTTTTTCTGCAGTTGTGTAGCCGCTGAGCTCAATGATTTCCATACGGTCAAGTAAAGGAGACGGAATCGATTCAAGCGAATTTGCAGTTGCAATAAAGGTGACTTTCGATAAATCAAACGGGGCTTCAAGATAGTGGTCAATGAAAGTGTTATTCTGTTCCGGATCCATAACCTCGAGCAATGCTGCTGCCGGATCGCCGGCATAGCCACGCCCAAGCTTATCTACTTCATCAAGCACCAATACAGTATCGTTTTCGCCGGATCGTTTCAGGGCCGACAATATACGGCCCGGCAATGCGCCGATGTAAGTGCGACGGTGACCTCGAATGTCGGCTTCGTCTCGCACTCCGCCTAGACTGATTCGCTGATATTTTTTACCGAGCGCCTTGGCAATACTCTGACCAAGAGACGTTTTTCCTACACCCGGCGGCCCCACGAAAAGCAGGATCGAACCCTTTTTTTCTTTTTTGAGTTTCAATACAGCCAAATGCTGGAGAATCCGCTTTTTAATTTTATCAAGGCCATAATGATCTTCGTTCAGAATTCTTTCTGAGAATGAAAGATCAATACCATGCGAATCCGAAGACTTATTCCAAGGGAGTGAAAACAAAAAATCCAGATGAGACCTTGTCATTTGAAATTCGGGAGACTGCGCATTCATGCTCTCAAGCCGACTGACCTGCTGGGTGGCCAGTTCAAGTGCTTCGCCGGTAAGTTCGGCTTCGATAATTTTTTTTCTGAATGTTTCAACCAGGCCTTGTTCACTTTTTTCGCCGAGTTCTTCTTTGATTGTTTTCAGTTGCTCGCGCAAAATATGATCGCGCTGACTTTGTCCGATTTTCGATGACAATTTTTGATTAATGTCTTGCTGGACGATTAAATTTTCCTTGTAAGCATGCAGTAAACTCAGCAGATGTATAACCCGATCTCGCACGTTCGGTGTTTCGAGTAGCTTTTGCTTTTCAGCCAGGGCAATATCCGAATTCGCAACGGCCATATGTGAAAGTAATGAAATGTCTTCAACGGCGTCTACCATTTCCTGAATGGGTTCGGTATTGCCGGGCAAAATCTGCAACACCTGCTTCGAAATCATTTTTAGACTTGTCAGCAACGCTTCTTCAGTGGTTTTGTCCCCATCATGAATGTCATCAAGCCGCTCCACATAGGCTTCAAAAATGTTGCTGTCGGGTTTGTACGAATTAAGTTTCACACGGTAGTATCCGCGAACCACAATAAAGTAGCCGGTTTCGGCCGTGCCTTTCACCGATTCCACTTTTGACATGGTGCCGATTTCAAAAAGATCTTCTGCTGTTTCAATATTTTTTTCAGGATTTTTCTGGGCGACAGTTACGATCCAGTCGCTTTTCTCTTTTGATAGATCAACGGCGCGGATGCTGCGATCGCGGCCAACTTTCAATGCCTGTGTTACGCCTGGAAAAATAACAGTGTTTTTTAGCGGAAGAACTGGAAACGAGCCGGCTGGAATGTGCATAAACTACTCTTTTCTATGGCGCAGGCGTGATGCTACACCACAGTCATAAGTTGTGTTCCATTTTGTAACTGTCAAGGTGACAATATCTATTAATCTGCTTGCTAGCCCATTCTAAGACGTATATAAATTCAGCATGAAAAACTTCATCTGGCTCATCAGTCTGGTTCTTTTTTTAGCCTTAAGTTCATGTACCAAAAATAGTTCGGAACTCGGGTCTAAAGAGAATCCAATTAAATTTTATTTAGTACCCGCGCAGGACATGCTCACCCTTTCAGAAAATGGAAAAATTCTGGAAAAATTTCTGGCATCGGATTTGGGTCTGGCGGTATCCGTTGAACTTCCTTCAAGCTTTATCGCAGTCGTTGAAGCCTTCGGATCAAAAAAAGCAGACGTTGCGATACTCAACACTTTTGGTTACGTATTGGCGCATGACAAGTATGGCGTCGAAGCAAAATTAAAACTCGTCAATCGTGGACGCGATGAATACAACGGTCAGATTATTGCGCATGTAAACGGTCCGAAATCGGTTAAAGAAATAAATGGCAAAAAGTTTGCCTTTGTTGATCCAGCGTCAACCTCAGGTTATCTGCTTCCACAAAGATTATTCAAACAGGAAAATATTAAAATTAAAGAGAGTGTCTTTTCAGGCCGCCACGATGCCGTGGTGCTGGCTGTCTATCAACGGAAGGTTGATGCAGGTGCCACGTTCTACACGCCGCCTGATGATGATGGCACACCAAAGGATGCCCGTTGGTTGTTGCGTACTCAGCACCCTGACGTTTATGACAAAGTAAAAATTCTCCAGTTGACCGGCCCGATTCCAAATGACCCGCTTATTTTCCGCAAGGAAATGCCGGACGAACTCAAGAATAAGATCGTGGAATCAATGAAGCGTTATATTAAAACCGAAGAAGGCGCAAAAGTGCTGTATAACCTGTATCATATTACGGATTTCAAAGTGGCCGGAGACAAAGATTATGATGTGATCCGAGGTTATCTGAAGGACCTTGGTAAGTCGGCGCAGGATTTTATCAAGTAGATTTGCCTGTTGTACTCCGTCCTCAACTTGTTTAACTCTATAACTAATCTTTCTTGTCGGAACGGTAATCCGGAAATTTTTAGAAAAAATTTCCGGATTTATTTTGGGGAAGCTACTAGTTCTTTAAAGCCGGTTGCGGGATCGCTTTCGCGTTTGAATTCTTGGTTTTCCATACTTAAAAGCACCAGTTCACAAGTCGTGTAAATTAAATTTCCATCTGTTAGATGACCGCCTGTTACTTTGCCGACCTCGTCTGCTATGGCGATATGGATGTGGCTGCCATTTTTGGAGATTGTGCCGGTTATGGAGACGATTTCGAATTTGCCTTTGGCTTCAAATAATGAGTTTGATCCTGCCAGCCTGAGTTTTACAATTTTTAGGCTTCCGACTGCGGATAGGATGCATCCGGCGCTTACATTGTTTTGACTGCACAAATTGTGAATTTCTGATTTTAGATCCTGATCTGGAGTAAGTCTTAGACTGTGTATCGTGTGCATATCAGTAGGTGCGCAAGAGGGCTTTGACTAATCCCTTAATTTCAACTTGAGCCGGGTGGTACCACATTGAGGTGAGTCTGGTATTTGCGGGGCGGAGTTCGATTGCTTTACCCTGCTCAGGCGCCTGAGGATTCACTTTTTGGAAAAATCTTTTAACTGTGGCTTCATCATCTATACTTGCAACAATCAGATCACCGTCGCGGGCGATTTTTTGAGATTGGATGACGAGAGTATCGCCATCGAAGATGCCTTCATCAATCATGGAATCGCCTTCGACCTTCAATGCAAAAAGATCTTTGATGCTCTTCACGAGGTTTCTCGGGATTTCGATGAATTCGTTTTCTGAAATTCGTTCTATAGGTTGACCGGCGGCTACGCGGCCAAGAAAAGGTATAGGCAGAACCTTCGAATGGTCTTCAAATGCAGATTGCTTTGGGGAAGACTGATTTGGATAGGCGCCACGAGAAGGTTCTGCCGGGACCTGTAATCTTTCAACTAAATCTTTGTGAAAATCTCCGGCAGAATGAAGCAGTTGAATTGCCCGCTTCTGATTCTGCTGGATGCTGACGTAGCCCTTTTGGGTGAGCTGCTTTAAATAATTCTGAACCGAATTAAATGAGGCAAAGCCGAAATTATCACAGATTTCCTGATAGGAAGGTGAAATTCCTTTTGCCAAAAGTTCAGTCTCAATGAATTGAAGGACTGATCTCTCTTTTGCACTTAATGAAGGGAGGGGCAGGTTATTTTTTTTCATACATATAAATTACACTGTAATTTATATGTAAGTCAATACATGAACTTATTTTATTTTAAGATTTTTTCCGGCTTGGAAAACCGGTTCGGATTCTTCGAGGTTTTTAACAGGAGACGTGTTTTCGTTGGATGCAATGACTCGATCTTGAGGATTAGACGAGCAGTTTTGGAATAGCAAAAGCATAAAAGGATTTGCTATTAAAAGTACCGCCAATAAAAAGCTGCTCTTAGTTGTAACCATGAAGAACCCTCCTGACCCAAGGTCTAGACTTCTTTTCGGTGGTCTCGGAAAAAACATGAGGACTTTTTTAAATACTTATGGTCAACTTCCCAAAATGCGTCAGATATTGTGTCTTTTATTTTTTTTCGGCTGGATCCACTCTTCAAATGCAGCTGCTGACCCTCTCAATTTGAAACAAACCTGCATTAAAAGCCTGAAAGCATATAAGAGTTTTTTTAAAGAAGACTTGCTTGAAAAGGTCTGCGGGCAAGCCACTCAGCTTGAAGGTTGTGAAAGCCATGAGAAGGTGCCGATTTTTCACTCGGATTACAACAGCCAGAAGCCCGAGGCTAAAAAGATTCTTGTGATAAGCCTGATTCATGGCGATGAGAAGCAGGCGGGCGAATTGGCCCGATTCTGGCTCGAGCGGCTCACCACGCTCGAAGCGCGGAACAGCTGGAGAATCATACCTGTAGCTAATCCGGACGGTGTTAAAAAGAACACCAGAACAAATGCAAACGGTGTTGATCTTAAT
Organism: Bdellovibrio sp.; assembly: GCA_031408135.1. Classification (GTDB taxonomy): domain Bacteria; phylum Bdellovibrionota; class Bdellovibrionia; order Bdellovibrionales; family Bdellovibrionaceae; genus Pseudobdellovibrio. The sequence goes on from JANOJH010000786.1 coordinate 5,019, forward strand.
CGTAATTTTCCAACGGCAGACTGGGGAAATGATGCTGTCAAGTATTGGGAAAAGGATGCCCGGAAATCCCCGCGTAAATTTCCGGGCAAGGCACCAGGATCCGAAGTTGAAAGCAAATGCTATTTGAAGCACCTCGAAGAGTATAAGCCGGATTTTGTAATATCAATTCACGGGCCGCTGCATGTGCTGGATTTTGACGGTCCGAAGTTGGCCCAAAAACCTAAATATGAGTATTTGCCTTGGAAGAGCCTTGGAAACTATCCGGGAAGTCTTGGTCGTTACCTATGGGCTGAAAGAAATATTCCGGTGCTCACAACTGAACTGACAAATTCGCTTCCCGCAACCGAAAAGCCATTTGAGCAACTGCAGGATCTGATCGGTACCCTCGTGAAAACCCAGCTCAAAGGCCCGGGCAGCCTTAAGTAATCAGTGTATCTGCGTGTTGTCGGTAGCCTCGAGAATTGCTTTTATGCGGTCTGCGGGCTTTTCCATTTCTTCCTGAATTTCGATTAATCGAGCCACCAGATTTTCCTTGGCCAGACGAATGGCCTCGAAAATATCATTGTTGAATGCTTCAGCTTCAATTGCAGATTCGCCATCTTTTAAAATTATTGCGATTCGGTATCTAAACTGTCCGGCAATAGATTCTTCTTCATTCGAATGCTGGCTCTCGATTTCAAAACCTTCTTCATCCGCCTCGGACCTAGCATCATTTGCGTAGAGAGTGGAAGGGTCTCGCGCAACTACCATAACCAGTGTTTCAGGCGTAACAAAGGGATTAAAATCCAATATCTGTTGATAGATATAGGATTTGATTTCAGAGTCGGACTCTAGAAGATCAACGGTGTTTTTCAGAAAGCTTGAATCTTGCGACATATGTTACCTGCCTTTCTGAGCATTGAACTGCATATAGGATAACATTGAGACGAAGCTTTAAAAAGTCTATAAGACCATAATCATTATGATGATTTTAGACTCGTCTAATAAAAGGGTGTGTCTCAACTTAGGTCAGTGTATTAGATTAACCTATGTCATTGATAAAGTTATCTAATAGCTGGGCTTTTTATCTTAATGAGGAGCTCCAAAAAGAGTACATAAAGAACCTAGAAAAATTTCTGTTTGCGCAATATCAAAAGAAAAAAACCATTTATCCCGCTACTGAAAATCTTTTTGTAGCTCTTGACCTCGTCGATATCGAAAACGTAAAAGTCGTGATTCTCGGGCAAGACCCATATCACGGCGAGGGCCAGGCCCACGGCCTAAGCTTTTCCGTTAACGACGGAATAAGACATCCGCCCTCACTCCGAAACATTTTCACCGAACTGAAATCAGACCTGAATAAAGATGTGCCGGAGTCGGGTAACTTAATAAAATGGGCCAATCAGGGTGTTCTTTTATTGAATACGGTTCTCACAGTTGAAAAGAAAAAAGCGGGCTCGCACCAGAATCAGGGGTGGGAAACGTTCACCGACCGGATTATTTCAGTTATCAGCGAAAACCGCGATCATGTGGTTTTTATTCTTTGGGGTGCGGATGCACAAAAAAAGTCAGCATTGATCAATCCCGACAAACATTTAATCCTGAAAAGTACCCATCCTTCACCGCTATCTTCTTACCGAGGGTTTTTCGGTTCAAAGCCGTTTTCAAAAGCGAACACCTGGCTTAAGAAAATGGGAAAAACGCCAATTAACTGGTAACTAGACTACTCAGCAGCATTATCTTTAGATATCATTTTATTCGATGAAATTACTTTTTATTTACCTGAGTCTTTTTTCAGTGAGTGCGGCCAAAGCCGATATGTTCAGAAGCACAGTGTTTTCGTTAAATACGATTTATCTTGATCGTGATTACACGGATAACGGAATAAAAACCCAGTCAAAAGCCACCGACACCGACATCCGACTTATTCGCATCGAAAAAAATTGGGCCTATGGGGGCCTCTATTCTTTATCTTCAAGTGATGCTTCTGATTCAAGCCGAACCAGCCTTGGTTTATCCGTGGGGTATTATTCTGAAAGAGATTTTTACCTTAATTTTCACTACTTACTCTCCAGCAAATATTCTTTTGGCGGCGGCGAATACACAAAAGGCGGCGGTTACGAGTTTGATGTTGGGTTTCTTTCAAAAGTGACTTCAAGTTTTTACGTTGGAATCATGATAGCCGTAAAAAACTTCACCTATTCTGAAATGAATTTAGGCGGGGTTACTTCAAGCAGTTCGGCGACCCATCGGGAAGTGATACCCATGTTTTCTTTTGCGATCAGTTTGATGTAGTTTTAACAAAAACTGAAATTTTGAGTCATATTCAGATGTAATTGTTAAGGATTATTCAATCTCCTTACAGCTACTATCGAAAACTTTTGCATTTTATAAACTTCCCGATCGGGAATATTTTAACTGAATATCCCCAAAAACCACAAAATTATCCCGATCGGGAATAAATTGGCTAAAGTCGGTAAAAACAGCAAAAAATTGCCCGATCGGGAATATTCATGTAAATTGGCCTTATGGAAACCACTTTTCAACAAAAGCTAGCATTGGCGGTTAAAACTAAACGGAAAGAATTGAAGCTGACGCAAGAAGAGCTTGCCGGTATTTCCGGGGTAGGAATGCGTTTTCTTGTCGAGCTTGAAGGTGGCAAGAAAGAAACGTTACAAATCGGAAAAATTCAACAAGTGCTTAAAAGGCTTGGGCTTACGTTGCAAATTGATGAAAAGAGTAAAAGTAAGTTATGACTTCGTTGAATGTTTTTTATCAAAATCAATTAGTCGGGCAAATAATCGAAGATCAGCTGGGCATGGGGTTTCAGTATTCTGCAGACTGGCTTAATTACGAAAACCGTTTTGCCATTTCACATTCTTTGCCCTTGTCAGATCAATTTTATTTGGAAGAGGGCGAAAATTTTTTCGCTAATCTTTTGCCCGAAGGCGGGGCCAGAGATTCTCTTTGTCAAAAGCTTGGAATTTCAATTGATAATGATATGGCATTATTAGAACGTATCGGTCATGAGTGTGCGGGAGCCTTAGTTGTTGCAAAGGCAAATGCTAAAAAGCCGCTGACGGAAAAGAAACGGCAAATCACAGAAGAAGATTTTACAAAACTTTTACACGACGGTGTTGCCGTGTATTCCGGTTTGCAGGAGGGCGGGGATTTTCCGTTTTCGTTAGCCGGCGCTCAGGACAAAATTCCGGTTATTTATGAAAACGGAAAATTTTTCCGGCCGACAAGTTTACTGGCAAGTACTCATATTTTAAAATTTGCCCAAAGCCAGTTTAAACATGTTCCTGAAAATGAAATGATCTGTGCAATGATGTTAGAATCTTTTGGTTTGCCGGTACCGCATTCTGAATTGGTTAAGTTTAATTCAGAGTATCATTTTTTGATTGAGCGTTACGACCGCAAAGCCAAGGTTAAATTTCATCAGGAAGATTTTTGTCAGATGCTGGGTGTTTCAAGAAAGAAAAAGTATGAGATTGAAAGCGGTCTTAATTTTAAGGATATTTTCTTTAAAGTTGAATCGATTCCAGAATCTAAAAATACCACGACAGATCTGGATTTTTTAATTCGTTGGCAAATATTAAATGTTTTTTTAGGTAACTGTGATGGTCACTTAAAAAATCTGTCGTTGCTGATGGATATAAACCACAAATGGGCGCTGGCCCCTTTTTACGATGTGGTGATGACACTGATTTATCCCAAGGTTTCAAAAAGACTGGCGCTATCTATCGGCGAACAGTATGAAATCGGTAATCTCCATGCCAAACATTGGACGGCTTTTTTTGTAGCTCTTAAGGTGAGCCCTTCTTTTTATCTTAAAAAAATTGCAGAAATAGGCGATTTGATCATGCCTCATTTTGAAAACGTAAGGCAGTTCTTTATAGCCGAATATGGGGCTTCGCCCGTGTTAGTGCAAATGGAAAGTCAGCTTTTAGAAAATATTCGCCGCGTGAAAACGGGTTTGCGCTAATATTCTTAAAATTATAATTGTTTCAGTTCTTTTTCTTTCAGTTCAAGATTTTCCATATGAGCCATCAGGACTTCTTCAGTTGCAGCCACCTCTCGTGCCAGGTAAGCGGCATCTATGGAAATCTGACGGGCCTGCGGGCCCTGAGCCTGAATCAGTTGAGCATTCAATTCCCCTACCTTAACATTCATCGAATTAAGCAATTCTTCGGTTTTAAGAATTTTACGTTGCAACTCTTTAATTTCGGAAGAAAGTTTCTTTTGGGTTTCTTTGTAATTGAATCGTGTTTCTTTGACTTCGATAACGGCGGTTTCTGTTTTCCGGATTTCAGCGTTGGCCGCAAACCTCTCTTTTAAGGCTCCTTTTTCGAGGCTCCACAGATAATCTTCATAAGTGCCAGGATAAATCTCAACAAAGCCATCGCGGATTTCAATAATTTTGTTGGCGACCTTATTAATGAAACTGCGATCATGACTGACAACAACCAAAGTACCGCTGAATTTCGTCAACGCTTCCGCCAAGGCTTGCACCGTATCAAAATCCAGGTGATTCGTGGGCTCGTCCATCAGCAAAAAAGGTTTTTTCTGCAATAGAATCTGACCCAATGCCACCCGGGTTTTTTCGCCGCCGGAAAGCACTTTCACTTTCTTATGAATATCATCGCCTGAGAATAGCAGTGAGCCTGCAATTCCCAGAATTTCCTGTGCTTTGGTATCATGGTAGGCTTTACGCTGAAGGGAATCGAGAACGGTATCTTCGAGGATAAGGTCTTCGGTTAAGTGCTGTGCGAAATAGGAAAGTTCAACATTATAGCCCAGTTTTTTCTCGCCTGAAATCATCACGATTCGGTCAGCAAGGGATTTCAGCAGCGTCGATTTTCCTGCGCCGTTATAGCCAACAACTCCAAAGTGATTTCCTCGTTCAAAGATTAAGTTAACATTACTCAGGATGACCTTGTCGTCATATCCGAGAATGCCGTTCGCAAGTGTCAGAACTTCTTTTCCGGTTTTGATCGGCTCGGGAAGGTTAATCCGGCTTCGAAGCGCAAGAGGCTTAATTTCGATTTTCTGCAATTTTTCGATTTGCTTCATGCGGCTTTGTGCCTGTTTGGCTTTGGTGGTCTTGGCCTTGAAACGATCTACGAAATCCTGCATGTGCTTTCGCTTGGTTTCGATATTTGCTGCCTGTTGAAGTTGAAGGCGCTTCAGTTCTTCTTTCTGTTCGAAGTAGTCGTCAATATGGCCGGGAAACTTGATGATATCTCCCGCCTCAACCTCGAGAGTGTATTCGGTCGTACGGCGCAGGAATTCACGATCATGGGAAATGAGCAAAAATGCCCCTTTATAATCCTGTAAAAACTTTTCCAGCGCCAGAATACTTTCAAGATCTAGAAAGTTCGTTGGCTCATCAAGCAGCATCAGATCCGGCTCAAGGCCAATCAGGTAGATCAACTTCATCCGCATACGATAGCCGCCACTGAGCTCGGTTAGCGGCCTTTGAAAGTGATCTTCGGTCAGCCCGATGGATTTGCCGATCTGTTTAAGATCCCAGATCGGTTTGATGCACTTTTCGGCAAGATAGTCTTCAGCAATTTGAGTGAGCGTCCAATCGGACTCCTGTTCGAGATAGCCGATTCGCAGTTGATTGGCTTTAGTAATCTCTCCGGAATCGAGCGTCTCTTCGCCCGCAAGAATCTTAAACAGCGTGGTCTTTCCCGCGCCATTAGGGCCGATGACGCCAATATGTTCATTTTCATTCACTGAAAACTGGGACCTGTCGAATAAGATCTTTGACCCATATTGTTTAGATGCGTTGTAAAGTTGTAGTAGATTCATTCTTGTGCCATCCTACTTTAGAACTCAATTTTTAAAAAGGAATTCATATGAAATTTTTTATAGTAGCGCTGGTTATTTTCGCCGCCAGCATCTCATTTTCTGCACAAAACTTTGTCTTTTGTATGGAAGGTTCGCCTTCGTCATTTAATCCTCAGCTCGTCACAGACGGTGTCAGCATGAATTCCAGCGCACAAACAATTTTCAATCGACTTATTGAGTTTAAATACGGCACAACCGAAATCGAGCCGGGCTTGGCTGAATCTTGGACTGTGTCTAAAGATAAAAAAACATTTACCTTTAAATTACGGAAGAATGTTCCGTTTCATTCAAACGCAAATTTTACCCCGACCCGAACTTTTAATGCCGATGACGTTGTTTATACTTTCAAATCGCAAATGGACACCAAGCATCCATTGGCGATTCCGGCCGCCAATTACGAATATTTTAAGGCGATGGAACTTGATCAACTCATAGCAGATGTTAAAAAACTCGATGATTACACAGTTGCTTTTGTTTTAAAGCGACCAGAGGCACCTTTTCTTGCCAATTTAGCGATGGATTTTGCAAGTATCCAATCTGAAGAGTACGCGAAGGCGTTGATCAAATCCGGCAAAGGACTTAAGACTCTTGAAACGGCACCGATCGGAACGGGCCCGTTTGTATTCAAATCTTACCAGAAAGATTCGGCAGTCAGATTCAAATCATTCGAGCAATATTATAAAGGCAAATCAAAAATCGAAAATCTTATTTACGTGATCGTAACGGACTCAACAGTTCGACTTCAGAAAATGAAGGCCGGAGAGTGCAACGTCATGAGCGAGCCTCAGCCACAGGATCTTGAACAGATTAAAGCGCTAAAAAACGTGAAGCTGATGTCGACGGAGGGCTTAAATGTAAGTTACATTGCATTTAATACCGAGAAGAAGCCTTTTGATAATGTTAAGGTTCGTGAAGCCATTTCATTGGCGCTGAATCAGAAATCTTACATCGATCTTATTTATCGCTCCCAAGGTACGGCTGCAAAAAATCCGATTCCTCCGACAATGTGGTCTTACAGCAATGCAACTGCCGCGCACGTTTACGATGTTGAAAAAGCAAAAAAATTATTGGCTGAAGCGGGTTTCCCGAATGGTTTTGACAGTGAACTCTGGACGCTGCCGGTTTCAAGGCCCTATTTACCGAACGGCAAAAAATTGGGCGAACTGATGCAGGCCGACCTCGCTAAAATCGGCATTAAAATTAAATTGGTTACTTTTGACTGGCCGGTTTACCTTGAAAAATCAAAAAAGGGTGAACACCAGATGATCCAGATGGGCTGGACCGGCGACAACGGCGATCCTGACAATTTCATGAATATTCTTTTAGGCTGCTCTGCAATTAAAGCCGGAAGCAATCTGGCGCGCTGGTGTGATAAAGAGTTTGATACACTTTTGCAAAAAGCCAAAGAGGACTCAAATCAATCCGTTCGTACCGGATTTTACCAACAGGCGCAGGCGATCTTTAAAAAGCAGAGCCCTTGGTATGTTGTGGCTCACGCCAAACTTAATAAAGTGATTTCTGATAAAGTCGTGGGTTATAAAATTGATCCGTTCGGGCATGAAAACTTCTCTAGTGTCGATCTTAAGTAAAATATTAAAGTTATTTTTTTCGTTTCTATTTATCAGTCTGATGAGCTTTTCGGTTATCAGACTGATTCCGGGCGATCCGGTTATGCATCTTATAGGCGAGCGCGGTGCTTCTGAAGAGCGCATTGCCGAAATCAAAAAGAATCTTGGTTTAGATAAGTCGGCGATCGAACAATATTATATTTTTACGAAAAATGCGATTATTGGGGATTTTGGCGAGTCGACGGTATCTAAGCAGCCTATCTTAAGTGAATTTAAAGTTTTATGGCCGGCCACACTCGAATTGGCATTTTTTGCAATTTTGTGGTCGTCGATCGTTGGAATAATTCTTGGAGTTCTGGCTGCCACAAAAAGAAATTCGGTTTGGGATTACGGTGCAGTTAGCTTATCAACAATCGGATTTGCAATGCCGATTTTCTGGTGGGCATTGCTTGTGATTTTTTTCTTTGCGGTGAAATTGGGGCTATTTCCGGTTTCGGGACGTGTGGGCGTAGAGTTTGAAATTCCGTACCGCACTGGCCTTTATCTTGTCGACTCACTTCTTTCAGATAACCGACAGTCTTTTTTTTCTGTTGTTAAGCATCTAGTGCTTCCGGCATTTGTTTTGGGTACGGTTTCGCTGGCGTTGATCGTCAGGGTAACGAGATCGGCGTTTATCGACATTCAGAAAGAAGACTACATTCGAACGGCAAGGGCTAAGGGCCTCAGCACTTATCAGGTTGTGTTCAAACATACTTTTAAGAACGCGCTACCGCAGATCTTAACCGCACTTGGGCTGGCTTTCGGGCAGCTTCTAACCGGCGCTATTATGACCGAAACTATCTTTTCCTGGCCGGGGCTCGGCCGATGGATAATTAAGAGTATTGAAGCGCGGGATTATCCTGCAGTGCAGGCCGGAGTGTTTTATTCGATGCTGATTATTATCATTGTTAATTTTTTAACCGACGAAGTGATAAAACTGGTTAATCCGAAATTAAAAGAGAGTGCCAACTGATGGCAAAATTAATTAAAAATAAAAATTTTGTTATCGGTGCGTCGCTGTTTTTATTTTTTGTTGCGATGGCTTTGTTTGCCTTTATCTGGACGCCCTACAGCTATCGGGAAGTCTTCGAAAATATGGCGTTGTTACCGCCATCATCGAAATTCTGGCTTGGCACGGATGACTTAGGCCGCGATATTTTCAGCCGATTGGTCGTCGGTGCGCAACTGTCGATCGGAATTGGGGTACTCGTTGGCGGGATATCGATTGTTGTCGGCGCAACTCTCGGGGTGGTTGCCGGGTATTTTGGTGGAAAGACGGATCAAATTCTGGTTCAGATAATGAATGCGATTCAGGCTTTACCTAGTTTATTGTTGGCGCTTTTTGTGGTAGCGATTCTCGGCGGCGGAATTCTGAATACTGTTCTAAGTGTTACCTTGGTTTCAATCCCATTGATGTTCCGGCTCGTACGAAGTGCTGCTTTGGTAGAATCGAGCAAAGATTATATTGTTTCAGCCCGAGCACTCGGCGCTTCTGATTTCAGAATAATTAAATCGCATCTTTTTCCGAATTGCACCACGCCCATTCTGGTTCAGACCGCGGTCTGTTGCAGCGATGCCATTTTGAACACCGCCGCGCTCGGATTTTTAGGGCTTGGAATTCCGGCGCCTTATCCCGAGTGGGGCACAATGCTAAGTGATTCGAAAACGTTTATTGAAACGGCCCCGCAATTAATGACGATGCCCGGAGTCTGCCTGCTATTACTGATCTTAGCGACTCAATTGATGAGCGACGGTCTGAGAGACCAGCTTGACCCCAAATTACGCGGGCGTTGATTTTAACGTGATTCAATCCCGACAAACTGAAGTCCCGATACAAAGTAATGATCTTTTTTAGTACTGTGAACCACGAAGGTCATCATCCTGACCATTTCATTTTTTTCGTTGCGATAGAGCAAAGAAATGTATTTTTTATTCGCCAATACATACTGGGTGGTAATCATCGCGCCCATCCGCGAGAAGTTTACCATGAAAGCTTTTATGTTTACTTCACCAAGCTGGACCGCGCAGGGTAAGAATGTAGATTCACGGTTAAAATTTCGCATTAATGCTATCAGATGCAAAAGCCATTCACATTTAAAACGCAGGTAGTGCTTTAAAATGTCAGAATGTAGACAGTTACTGTAAGTTTAATCAGTAGGATGCTTAGACATCCAGTTGGTTTTGTTTAATTTGGATGGTGCCTTTAAGTAAAAACTCAAGGTCGGCCATAATCTGAAAGAGCTTTTCAGCTTCCTCTTTCAGTTTTGCACTTTCATTGTGAGTGGTTTCTACCGATTTCGTAGAGCTTTCGCTGGCCATATTGATGTCCTGCATAGCGGCGTTTACTTCGTGGATTCCCTTGGTCTGCTCTCCGGTGCTTTGATTCAGCTCACTCATCATAAGCCTGATCTGCTCGACGTTGCGGGTAATAACCCCAAATGCAGTGCTGATGTCGCCTGCGCTTTTAGTGCCCTCAGAAGCGCTTTCTGTTGCAACTTTACTTACGCTGACTGAATGTGATTTGACCTGATGGGCTATTCTTTTCACCTGTTCAAGTCCATTATTTATGATTGCCGAGATTTCCTGTGACGAAGTGCCGCTAAGCTGGGCCAGCGAACCCACTTCTTCGGCAACAACAGCGAAGCCTTTACCGTATTCGCCGGCTCTGGCGGCTTCAACAGCTGCATTGAACGAAAGTAAGCGGGTCTGAAAAACGATGTCGTTAATAACTTTTGTTTTTTCCGCAACTTCATCAAAAATTTTTACGAAAATTTCGAGCTGCACATTGATGTCATCAAATTGCGAAACCATTGTGTTTGTTACGGTATTGATGTTTTCCATCGAAACGGTCAGGCTGGAGATGGCCTTTTCGCCGTCTTCAATTGAGGTAACGGCCGCCGTGGCAAGTTCATGGGATCTGTTTGCATTCTTCGAGGTCATTTGTACCATCGAGTTTATTTCAGAAAGGGCAGAAGAAGTTTCATGGATAGCCTGACGGTTTTTTGAACTCACGCTAGTGAGATCGTCAGCACTGGCATTGAGCTCGAGAGACGCACCTAAGACGTTGCTACCCAATGTGCTGAGGATGTTAACAATACTTTCAGCGCGCGATCGGAAATTAAAGATAAAAAATAAAGCGTAGCCCGAAATTAAAAGTGCAACCACAATCAGAAAAACCAAACCGAACATGATTTTTTGGGTCAGGTTTTTAGAGTCTTCATAGGTCTGTTTTATTTTTATCGCCTGAAATTCATAAATTTTATGGGTTGGATTAGTAAAGTCAGAAATTACTTTTGGCCACTTTTCATCAAGGATCAAACCTAGTTTGACTTTGTTATCGGCGTCGTAGGCGGAGACAAGTTCGTTTATCAGACTTTTTGTGTAACTGTAGCCTTCCTTGGCTTTGAGAAAATCGACATTATTCAATAGCAAAGTGTCCTGGTGAGTTTCAAAATCGTTCCATAATTTATCTAGTTCCTCTGCAGCAGAAACCGCTTTTTTCTTTGAACCGGCAGTTGGCAATCGGTCCGATAGTACCGCAGACAATCTGAACCGCAGATCCGACGTTAGATCACTAATCGCATTCAGGCTTTGCAGCGGGACCACATTTTGTTCATAAACTGTATAAAGAGAATTTTTCCACAGTTCTAGCGTAACAAGAGCAACTCCGCTTCCCGTTATTACAAAAATCGATAGCAGTACCGTAATAAAGAGAATCTTCTTTAAAACATTTCGCTGTGATTGCAACAGATTGGAATTATTGATAGCGGAGCTCATTCTAATTACTTCTCTACCGGAAGTGCTTTAGCTTTCCACTCAGGAATGCCGCCGCGGAACCAGTAGAGGTCTTTTTTACCTAATTTGGGATCGAGAGCCCATTTGCATGCTTTAAAAGATTTCCAGCACTCTTTTCCGTTACACTGAAAAATCATACCCGATGCCGGAAGTTTTGTATCGTCAAAACTGTCCGAAGTCTTTTCGTAGCCTACTTCTTTTTTACTTTTTTCGGTGTAAGGCAGGGATACAGCGCCTTTAATGTGTTCTTCGGCAAATTCCGTTGCCACGCGAACGTCAAAAAGCTTTGAACCCTTGTCCATTAAGGCTTTGACTTCAGCAGCAGTGACGACTTTACAGCCTTCTAATGTTTCGGGCGTATCTGCCGCTTGAATGAATTGTCCTAATGCTAAAATTCCTGCAAACGCTAAAGTTTTGAATAACTTCATTAATTTCCTCCTGAGCAATAAATGCTTCATATTTACGATCATTGTAGATAGTTAATTATGAAATTGTAGGCCAGTTTTGAGATTGATTTTCAGCTTGGACTTAAGTTGGGCTCGGGCCCAGCTTTCAGTTGCTAAATTTCGAACAAATTAAAGCACCATTGCTTTTTTTAAATTTGAGTCAATGGCATCAAGAAATACTTCGGTATTGAGATATTGATCTTGCGTCACTTTGTCGCCGTAGATGCAAACCGCAAGGTCCTTGGTCATTTTTC
>JANOJH010000790.1:0-1341 GCA_031408135.1 Bdellovibrio sp.
TTATGACAGAGGTATTGATTTCGCCTAACTCTGTGTTCACCTGCTCTGGATTGACTTTCAACGTTTTTAGTTCATCGATAAGTTTTGAAAGATTATTTTTCTTGGTCAAGACTTTTTCCAATCGATTGTCTTTTGCCAATCCTATTTTGTGTCCAATCTCTGTGAGTCGGATGTCGGCATTGTCTTGTCTCAAAAGTATTCTGTATTCAGCTCTCGAAGTGAACATCCGATAGGGCTCTTGGGTGCCTTTGTTGACCAAGTCATCGATCAACACTCCAATATAAGCTTCCGATCTTTTTAAGATAAGGGGCTCTTTTTCTTTTACTTTCAAGTGTGCATTTATACCGGCCATCAACCCCTGGCAAGCCGCCTCTTCATACCCGGTTGTGCCGTTGATTTGTCCCGCAAAATACAGATTATCAATCAGTTGAGTCTCTAAAGACATTTTTAATTGAGTGGGTGGAAAGTAGTCATATTCGATTGCATAGCCAGGCCTGAACATTTTTGCGTTTTCAAATCCTGGAATTTTAGTCAACGCCTGGTGCTGAATATTTTCAGGTAGTGATGTTGAAAACCCATTTACATAAATCTCCACCGTATTCCATCCTTCCGGCTCTACAAAAATCTGATGTCTGTCGCGTTCAGAAAACCTGTTGATCTTGTCTTCTATGGAAGGGCAATATCTTGGCCCAAGTCCTTTTATCCTCCCTTGAAACATGGGCGATTTATCAAATCCTTTCTCAAGTTCACTATGGACGGTTTTATTGGTATAAGTAATCCAGCAGCTAAGTTGTTTTTTCAAAGGCACGGTCTCCAGGAAGGAAAAGGTACCAGGATTTTCATCGCCAAGCTGTTCTTCCATTTTTGAGTAATCAAGCGATCGGCCATCAACTCTTGGAGGTGTTCCCGTCTTCATCCTTCCGGATTCAAAACCTAATTCAATTAAGTGTTCTGTTATGCCAGTAGCGGATTTTTCGGCTGCTCTCCCTCCTCCAAAATTCTTTTCTCCGATATGAATTTTGCCATTAAGAAATGTGCCATTCGTTAGAACAACTGATTTCCCTAAAATTTCGATACCTAAGGCAGTACGAACTCCAACTGCCTTTTTTCCTTTGATAATGAGGCCAGTAACCATTTCTTGCCAGAAATCAACATTTGGCGTTTTTTCCAAGGCCAATCTCCATTCTTCTGAGAATCTTACCCTGTCATTTTGTGTCCGTGGACTCCACATGGCTGGCCCCTTGGAGCGATTCAGCTTTCTAAACTGAATCATGGATTTATCTGAAATAATTCCTGAATAGCCGCCTAAAGCATCAATCTCTCGCACAATTTGTCCTTTTG
>JANOJH010000800.1:0-4709 GCA_031408135.1 Bdellovibrio sp.
GTATCAATATCAATCTTAGCCGTTTCAATGCTTCGATCAGCATCCCATTAAAGGAGCCAGATACTTTAAGAATCATGGGAATAGTTCCAAAGGAAAGTGAAAATAAAGACAATCTTTCATTTATCAATATTTCAGACGAAGTAACCCGTGGCAGTTCGCTCGAAGTTGAAAATGTGCTTTGGTTCTCGGTTTATAAAGCTAACCAGCGCGTGGCCAGTCATATCCGCCAAAGCCGCGCTTTCTTAATCGGTGATGCAGCTCATATACATAGTCCTTCATTCAGTCAGGGAATGAACGCAGGTATCGGCGACGCAATAAATCTCGCCTGGAAACTATCGGCCGTGCTCAAAGGTCAGGCGGCCAGCAAAATTTTACTGACATTTGAAACAGAACGAATTGCATTTGCCGAAAGGCTCAATCGCGTTTCTGATCGATTTTTTCATTTCATTTCGGGTCGAAATTTATTTAGCGCGATTGGCCGGGTGGCGCTGGCACCCCTGTTCCTCCGCATCTTCAGAAACTTCAGACCATTTTATACTTATCTTTATAAATTTCTATCACAGACCGGACTGCATTACCGCGAAAGTCTGTTGAGCGAGGGTTCAGCCGGCAAACTGCGCGCCGGAGACCGATTACCCTGGCTCCGTACCGACACCTTTGACAATTACGATTGCCTGAACTCCATGGCGTGGCACATTCAGATTTTTGGAAATACGCATTCAAACTTCAACAGTGTGGCCAATTTTAGAGGATTCAGAATTTTTGAATTTTCCTGGAGTAAAGAGGCGGAAGCCATGGGCTTCGCCCGCGACGCGTTTTATCTGATTCGGCCCGACGGCCACATAGCGCTTTGTGATTTACGACAGAACACGAGCGTATTAAAAGCCTATCTGAACGACTGGGATATCGATCACAGCCGGAACGTGAAGGCCGAGCGATCGCCCGGCACATTCCAGCTTGAAAATCAGATCTAGCTAATTCATAACATGATAATTATTCTTTTTGATACTTGCGGAATAAACCTCGTTGAATTCCTGAGGCTTAACGAGGCCTGCGACCTTTACAAAAGATGCGCTCGGAGAATCCCAGTACTCAACTTCCTGCAAGTCAATTCGGACTAACGTTATGTCTGGTGTTTCAATGCCGTCTTTAAACCAGACTTCAAGCGCCGGTGACCAGAGTTCTTTCATTTTTTTCTGATCATAGGCTTCGTACGCAAGCGCCGTTGCCGAGAGGAATTTGTCTTTGCCGAAAGCCGAGAAGGTAACATTCACTATCGGGATCTTGTTAATTTCTTCCATCAAGTTTGATTTTGATGAGGTGAAAAACCAGAGACTGCCTTCGACATCAATTTCTTGCACATACATCGGGCGACTGTGCAGGCCGCCGAGTTGGTTGATCGTGGTCAGCATACAGACGCCGATATCCTCGATGATTTTTCCGATGATTTGTTGCTCTTCTGCCTCTGTGTATCGATATGAATTTTTCATTTTTTCTCCATTGCTAAAACTGACTTAAGCAAACTTTGTTCCCGAAATTCCGCGCAGTTTCTAAACAGAAATCGCCGCAATGAGAATTTATAATTGAGTGTATGGGGAATGCTTGGACTAACGTACTTTTTTTTCTTGTTAGGTGTACTGTTTTATCGTTTGCTGTTTGATGGACTCGACGAGCTCATTTAAATCAATCGGTTTGGTCAGGTGTCCGGCAAAACCTGCAGCCTTCGTTTTTATCTGATCTTCAAGCATGGCATGTGCCGTCAGGGCAATGACCGGCTTATCGTAATTCTTCTTTCCTAATATTTCGATAGCCTGATAGCCATCCATCGTGGGCATCTGAATGTCCATCAGGACGATATCATAGGTGTTGGACAGCGCTTTTTCGACCGCTTGAGCTCCGTCGCCGGCCAATTCAACCCAGGCACCGTTTTTAGATAGCAAACGGTTCACCAAAAATTGATTATCAAGTGAGTCGTCGACAAGCAGCACTTTGATATCTTTAAGCGGCAGCAATTTTGAATTGAATTTGGCGGGTTCCCTAACCGGAACAAGTTCAAGTGCTGATTTTTTTGATACTGTCGCTACGAACGAGATAACAAAAGTAGAACCTTTTCCGGGCGCACATTCTTCGATTGAAATTCCACCGCCAAGCGCCTGCGAAAGCCGCTGCGAGAGCACAAGGCCAAGCCCTGTTCCGCCGAATTGGCGGGTCATGGTGTTATCGCCCTGTGAAAACGGTTTGAACAACCGGCTTTTCTGTTCTTCAGAAAGTCCCGGACCAGTATCTTTAACAAAGACATCTATCCTTAATGCACCTTCCACATGTTGTTTCAGCTTAACATGCACAAAAACGCCGTCGACGGCCGTAAATTTTATCGCGTTGCCGATGATATTGATTAAAATCTGCCTCAGGCGTGTAGGGTCGGTTGAAATGAAATCCGGAACTGACTGATCGATTTTAAGTCGGAGACCAATGCCCTTAAGCTTGGCCTTTTCACGGAAGAGATCCACCACTTCGTTCA
Source organism: Bdellovibrio sp. (assembly GCA_031408135.1). Lineage (GTDB taxonomy): Bacteria > Bdellovibrionota > Bdellovibrionia > Bdellovibrionales > Bdellovibrionaceae > Pseudobdellovibrio. The sequence continues at coordinate 2,522 of JANOJH010000800.1, forward strand.
TCAGATCATTCAGGGAAAAATCTATCTCTTCTACTTCTAAACGCCCGGCCTCAACTTTTGCGAGATCAAGAATGTCATCGATAATGCGAGTGAGCGACTGACCGTTACGATTTATCGTGTTGATGTACTGGTCGCGTTCTTTTTCACTGAGATTATTATCTTTCAGCAGGCCGCTGAAACCAAGAATTGCGCCCAACGGAGTACGGATCTCGTGACTCATATTTGCCAAAAATGCACTCTTTGTTGCGTTAGCATGCTCGGCAAGTTCCTTTGCAACTTCCAGCTCGGCAAGAACATTTTTCTGGTCATCAATATCCGTTGCCGTGCCGATCCAGTACTGAATTACTTTGTCTTTGTTTCTGATCGGCAGGGAGCGTCCCAGAAACCAGCGGTAATTTCCTTCTGCATTTTGCATGCGGTATTCCTGCTCGATTTTTTTTCCGCTGTTCATGCTACATTTCCATGCGGCATATAGATCGTCTGCATCAAGCGGATGAATCTTGGTCATCCAAATCTCGCCAAATTTTTCTATTGAATCGATTCCGGTATATTGCAAACAGCGCTCGTTGGCGTAACTGAGCCTTCCGTCAGGCGTTGTTGTCCACATCAGCTGCGGAATAGTATCGGTCAGAGACCGAAACCGCGTTTCGCTTTCTTCAAGTTTTTTTCGGGCATTCACTTTTTCTGTAACATCGGTAATCAGAACCAGCACCCCTTTAACCTTGCCGTTGATTCCGCTGACTGGCTGGTAAACAAAGTCTGTGAACATTTTTCTGACGGAAGAATCGCTTTGATTGATCTGAATGGGCATTTCGGTGCCCTTGCGGGATTTTCCGGTATGATAAACCTCATCGAGGTGTTTTTCGATTTTTTTGCCTTTTAACTCAGGCAAAGCTATCGACAACGGCTTACCGATCAGGTCTCGCTTCTCGTCAAAAAGAATCGACATGTAGGTTGAATTCGCAAGCGAGAAGATGTGATCTGGCCCTTCGAGCACGCAAATACCGATTGGCGCCTGCATGAACATATGCGCAATCTCGCGTTCGCGGATTCTTCTTGCTGTATTGCCGTAACCTTCCGCTAACATAAATATTACTTTTCCATTTTCATCTTTAACCGGTTTCAATATGAAATCGATCAGCACTTTGTCAAATCCGTGGGAGCGGCCGAAAACTTCAACGTCCGAACGATTTAGCCCCGCAGCATTGAGTGCTGCCCGGTTAGCTTCAAGTAGAATGCCATTGGCATCAAGTAAGCCAACGAAGTGATTCATTTCATCCAATGCAATGTGTGCCAGTTTGCTCTTATAGAGCGTTGACTCGGATCCTGATTTTTTTGAACTATCGCTCATAATCATGTCTCTGTTTACCATCAAAAGAAATACGGTCAACTTTGCCATGAATATAAAAAAAATCTGGGGAAATTTTGGACTGAAAAAGAAGAGCCCAGTCCTCCCGACGCATTAAAAGAAAACCAGGCCCTATTAATTATTTTTTAACAGCAACTAATCACGTTCTGAATAACTTGTTGCTCGATTAGAACTGGAGCCGCGTTCTCCTCCGGACTGGCGAGAATCAGCACTATCGTCATCCCGTCGGGATGTAGAACTCGAACTACCGCCACGACGCGAGGGTGATGAACTTTGGCTTGTGCCTTTTCCTGAAGACGAACCGCTTCTTGATTTTCTTGAATTACTTTTTTTCATTGGGAACTCCTTTTCAAGGGTTATGGGTCACACTTTTCTGAAAGCAAAGTACAGACCAAAAGGCCGCTGAAAAGGCATTCGGCCCTAGGTAAAAAGCGGGGTAATTTTGTCTGAAAATATGGAAGTTTAGGGTCGTAAATTTTACAATTGATGAATTTTTTCCTCTTTTAAAACGCAAATAATGTTATACAGAAAAATTAAAATTCGGGGAGTCTACATGTTTCTGCAGGTTGCGTTTTTGTTGATAATTGGCTTTGGGTTTAATTCAATTGCGGGTGCTGTCAACATCTGGCCAACAATTCCCTTCACGCGAGGGGCCGATCTTTGCCATTATAAAGATGCCTATTCGCAAACGCGCTCCGAATATATGTCGAAGATGACCGGTCTGGCTTCGCAACTGATGTGGAACGGAGCTTCCGCGCGCGATGCACTTTCTTTACTTTACGGTTTCAATCAGCTTTATGATCAGAACCTGGCGTTGGC
>JANOJH010000802.1:0-2611 GCA_031408135.1 Bdellovibrio sp.
AGAAATGGAATCATCACTCCAACATCATACCAATTTTTTATGCCTGAACCGGCAAAACTAATCAGAATGTTGCCAATCGGCGAGAGCAAAAAAAGGACGGCCAGAACATAAACGCCCATTGGCTTTTTCAGTGCGGATTGATCCAAATTAGGGCTCCCGTTTAAAAAATTATTCGGTCTTCCACATGATAGAAGACATCTCCATGAATGACTACCTCGGCCCAGACTTAAATCCAGTGGCGATTTTGCCTAATTTGCAATGGGTTTCTGCAGTTGTTAGGATACCTTATGAATGATCGTTTTATCCAGACACAGAAGCTCAATCAGGTATTGGATCCCGAAATTTTTATTTTTCTCTTTTTTCTGGGCCTCTCGACCTTTCTTTTTTATAAAATTTTTCTTACAGAAGCCACTTCAGAGCGCCACCTCAGTATAAGAAATCAACTTAAAAATCTTGCAAAGCACTTTTTTATACTTGGCTTTACTTTTGCGAGTTACTGGATACTTTTACAGGCTTCTTCGGATAATATGAATATCCGCCGGCTGCTCCCCTATCTGGGTTTCATCACGTTTCTGAGCGGGGCATTTTATTTTGTAAAAACCTGCCGGTTGATAGTTCTGCAGTATTTGTTTCTGGGATCGATGCGGGCAGGAGTTCCGCTATTGATGGTGAATATTTTTTCACTCATACTCTCGATCATTATCGCTTTCTGGACAGTTAATAATATTTTCGGAGTGCAACTGACTCCGTTACTGGCAACCTCGGCCGCATTTTCAATAATCCTCGGGCTTGCTTTGCAGGATACGCTCGGAAATTTATTTGCCGGAATTTCACTTCAGGTAGATAAAACATTCGAAATCGGCGACGGGCTTGAAATCATGAACGGCACAACCAAGATTGTGGGTCAGGTGCGGGAACTCTCGTGGCGCTCAACCGTCCTGATCGGATTTTCCGAAGAGATGATCACACTCCCCAACAAACTGGTTTCGCTTTGCCAGGTCTCTAACTTCTCAATTGAAGGCACTCCGATTGTCCGCAGTCAGACGTTCAAATTCGGCTTTAATACCGATATCAAGAAAACGACGGCTTTACTTGAGGCCGCCACCGCACAAATCCCTGAAATCCGAAAGACGCCGGCGGCAAATGCATTCGTTCTGGAAACCAACGACTATGGAATTTCGATCAAATTGATCTATTTCATAGACAACTACGGCCATCAGTATTCTATCGGGGATAAGGTTGTTACAACAGCGCTTGATTTACTCGGTAAAAATGGTATTCAGACTGCCAGACCGAATTTTCAAATTCAACACCTCTAAGGACCTTTTATATGGTGAGCACTGCAAAAGTTGATCGCAATCATCCGCTGGCCGTTAAAATACGGAAACAGATTACCCGGGCCCTTTCCGAATTTAATATGCTGAATGAGGGCGATAAACTTATGGTTTGTGTTTCCGGCGGCAAAGACTCTTCGATTCTGACCATCCTGCTTGACGAAATCAGAACCCGCGCCGAAATTAATTTTACTTTTGAGGCTGTGCTTCTCGATCAAAAACAACCGGGATTTGATGCATTCGCTTTTCAACAGTGGTTGAATACAGAGGGCCTTCCGCTCAAAATACTTGAAAAGAACACCTATGCCATTGTCACTGAAAAGGTTAAAGACGGCGTTTTTTGTTCGTTATGCTCTAAACTCCGCAGGGCCATTCTTTATGATTATGCTTTTGAAAATAAATTCAATAAAATGGCACTGGGTCACCACCGTGATGACGTCATTGAGACGACGCTACTGAATCTTTTTTACGTCGGCCAACTTTCAACGATGCCGCCGAAGCTGCGTTCGGACGATGACCGCAATACCATTATCCGCCCGCTGGTTTTTGTTTCCGAAAAAGACCTGATCGCGTTATCACAGGAATGGAATTTTCCGGTGATTCCGTGCAATCTGTGCGGTTCTCAAGAGGGCCTTAAACGCAAACGCATGAAAAAGCTGATTACGGACCTCGAAACTGAAATTCCGAATCTCGGGGCATCGTTCACGCATGCACTTCAGAATGCAAAACCCAGCCATCTGATGGATCACAAACTTTTCAACTTTAAAGAATTATGAATTCCGCAATAATCGATTCACTGAAAATTCGGGCCAGAACTTACGGGCGCGAAACTGATTAAGTGGTCGAAGTACCTCTAACTACCATTTAATTTTTTCAGAGCGGGTTTTCTTGATTTCACCCCGGCTCTTTTTTGTCGTGAGCCGTTTCTGAATTGAACTTCTTTTAGGTTTGGTCGCAACGCGCTTTTTGGGCTCGATCAGCGAGTTATTGATCAACCGATTCATATTCTCGTACGCAGTTTCTTTATTGCGTTTCTGATCGCGCTCTTCTTCGCAACGGATCAGAATTTCATCTCCCTGCACAAGGCGATGCGCAAGCTTTCGCTTTACTTTTTCTTTCTGCACATCAGTCAAAACCAATGAATTAGAAATCGAGAACCTTAGCTGAACCGCAGAGTTGGTGCGATTCACATGCTGGCCGACGGCACCCGAAGAACGTGTGACAGATACTTCAAGTTCATTCCACGGAATTACAATTTTCATCAGTTCAACTTTTTG
>JANOJH010000808.1:0-1916 GCA_031408135.1 Bdellovibrio sp.
TGAAAATTGAAGCAAATCACGATATTGAACGCCTGAAGAGTTTCAGAAAAGAAGTCGAAAATAACCGGATATTCGGAAATGAACGCGAAAAAGGGCTCGGGGAATATCTCGAAGATCAGGAAAAATGGGACCTCATCCGTGAGCGGGGCTTGCGCGAGTATCTCAAATTCAAAGCCCCCGCTGCAGGCATGGATGAAAACAGCGATGAGTATAAAAAAGACCAGAAAGAAAAACAGATTACCGAGGATCGTTATGAAAAGAGCCGGGAAATCCATGTGCGTACCCGTAATAAAATCCACAGTCAGATTCCAAAAAATTTAACTGCACTCGAAGCAGAGGAACTGCAGATCTTTGTTGATCGGCCGCGTTTTGATGTTCGAAATAAGCGTAAAAATAAATGGGCGAACGGTTCAGGCAAATCGGGCCGCGGCGGTTCAACGACTTCCGCACCCGGCTTTCAGAACACGGCTTCGCCTCCGGCAATTAATGATTTTGTTCCACCACCTCCGCCGCCGGATTTTCCGGCCGCACCGGCACCCTACGAGGGCTTCGAGGAATTACCACCGCCGCCGATGTACGATAGCAACATGAACACCAGCGTTCCCTATGACCCGTCATTCGGAGGCGAAATGGCAATTCCGCCGCCACCGCCGCCACCGCCGGACTACAATTTTTAGGTTAGGCTATTTTTTTAGGAGGTCTTCGGCCGAAAGACCGGTCAGATCATTGATCTTTTTGAACGAATAAAAAAGCAGCGCGCCCAGAAAAATCATCGATGGAACCAGAATCACACCGAGCGAATAGAGAGTCATTTGACTGAGCTGTTCATTTAGCAATTCCTGCTTCTGGACTTCATTTAGAGTTTCGGCTAGCGGCGTGAAGATATAAAGCGCCAAAAAGAAATTCAACAACGCACTGATCAGGAATGAAACAGAAAGCAACTGAGTCAGTTTTTTCATCAGAACCAAAAAATCTTTTTTCTTGGATTCATCGTCGAGCTTGGCTTCAACTTTTTCGATATCAAAAGTTTTCGGGTTGAGAAAAAGGCTTTGGAAAAACGGGCTTGAGGTAAAGCTGGAACCCAGCACAAAGCAGCCGATCAGCAGCGGAAACGCCGCTTCTTTAAGTGCGAACCAGATACCCCCAAGGGTCAGTAGAGTTAAGGCACCCGAAAAAACCACATTCAGCAAACCGAGTAGTGAAACAAAATCAACTTTTCTTGATTGAATCAACGACTTAAGCGTGAAAAACAACGGAAAACTGAGTGCTGCAACAACCGACAATTTCGCATCCAAACCGTATTTATGGCCCTTGTTCAGTATCAGAACCGGGATAAGAATACTGAATAAAATGTGTGAAAAACTATTTTGTTGTTTTTGCATTTGATAAGACTATTCTCAAAGTCATGAAATTTGCAATACTTTTGATACTAATTTCCACAGATTACGCTTTAGCTAGCGAACGGATCAACACCAAAACATTTGCCGGAATTCAACAATTGGTCAGTGAGAAAAAAACGCAGGTCGGCGCTGAAAATCTACTGGTTGTTTACGATTTCGACAACACCTTGATGGCCATGAATCAGGACATCGGCAGCGATCAATGGTACAATTGGCAGTCGGATCTTCTGCATAGTAAAAATTCAAAAGATGCGATCGTCAAAACGCGGGGCGAGCTTTTTGATTTGCACTATAAAATTTCAGCGCTCGGCAAAATGCATGTTGTGGAAGCGGAAATTCCGAAAATTGTAAAAGCAATTCAGGAAATGAAAATAAAAAGTATTGTTTTAACTTCGCGCGGCCCGATTTTACGCAGCGATATCGAAAGTGAACTTTTTGATTCCGACCTCGATTTTAAGAGCAGTGCCATCGGACCGGAAGGCGGCTATGCCAGCACTTTTTTGCCGGAAGATTTCG
>JANOJH010000270.1:0-4454 GCA_031408135.1 Bdellovibrio sp.
TTGAAAATTCCGGCGTCTGATTTGTCTTTTCCGGTAATCATTTTGAACAGAGTGGATTTACCGACGCCATTGGGCCCGATAACCCCGACAATAGCGCCCTTTGGAATTGTGAAATCAACCCCGTCGAGCAGTACTTTCTTACCGAAAGCTTTGCTGACCGCTTGGGCTTCAATGACGATATTTCCCAGACGAGGTCCCGGCGGAATGTAAATCGTCATTTCCTGCATTTTTTCAGCCGATGGTTCTTTCAACAAAGTTTCGTAAGCATCAATTCGCGCTTTTGATTTAGACTGCCGGGCTTTAGCACCCTGCCGGATCCATTCAAGCTCACGTTCGAGTGTTTTGGCTTTTTTAGAGGACTCTTTATTTTCATTTGCCATACGCTTGTCTTTTTGTTCAAGCCAAGATGTGTAATTGCCCTTCCATGGAATACCTTCTCCACGATCAAGCTCGAGAATCCAGCCCGCAACATTATCAAGAAAGTAACGATCATGGGTAACCGCAATCACAGTACCCGGAAATTTAGCAAGGTATTGTTCAAGCCACTGCACCGATTCCGCATCCAGATGATTCGTCGGCTCATCAAGCAACAAAATATCGGGATTGCTCATGATCAATCGCGCCAGCGCCACACGGCGCTTTTCTCCGCCCGAAAGATGCGCCACGGCTTCTTCAGCATCGGGGCATCTTAAAGCATCAATGACCAACTCGATTTTCTGGTCAACTTCCCAGCCGCCGAGCGCTTCGATTTTTTCCTGAAGATCGCCCTGTTTTTCGATCATTTTATTCATTTCATCCGGATCCAGATCGGGATCGGAAAATTTATCGTTAATTGCATTGTAGTCTTTCATCAGCTGGGGCAGATCGCCCATCTGTGAAAAAATATTGTCACGAACGTTTTTTGTTTCATCAAGTTGCGGTTCCTGTTCGAGGTAACCAACCTTCATTTTTTTTGCCGGAAAAGCTTCTCCGAGAAATTCGGTATCCACACCAGCCATAATTTTTAGCAAAGATGATTTTCCCGATCCGTTAAGGCCGAGCACGCCGATTTTTGCGCCATAAAAATATGATAGGTAAATATCTTTCAGAACGAAACGATTAGGCGGATAAACTTTTGAAACGCCCTTCATTGTATAAATAATATCTTGTGACATAATTTCCTCAATTCCTATTGTATACTCTAAAAACTAACAGTAGCATTACACTCTAAAATGAGCAACTTGTCAGACACAAAAAAAAATCCAAATAGCGCCTTATCTCACGGGGCGGAAACTGCGCCTTGCGCACCTGCTAAGATCGACCGCTGGTCGTTTATTCAAAACGACCTCACCAAAGCCATGGACACCTGGCAAGAACTTGATAGTAAAGAATTCGGCGTAAGCCCTGAAGAAGAGCAACTGGCTAAAATAAAAACAATTGTTTCGCAGTTGAAAGCTAAACTCGAACAATTTTAATCCGCCCAGCACCCCACTCGTTGGGGAGTACCGGTCACCATAGCAAAATATTCATTTCTCGAAGGCTTAAACCGCGAAGCCGTTTTTTTCGATTGAGAATTTCACCCTTCGCCTCTTTTTCATTTAGTCGCACGTAGTTCTTTGCGATCAAAAGTGCGTTTGCGCCAACCACAACCCTGGTAAACGGCCGATGTTTCCAAAGCCCAGGGGTACCGGTCACGATATTCCCAATCTTTCCGAGTTCCTGCGCAATTTGCCCTGCGACCACCCTAAAAAAATGCTGCCCGAGAGATCTTTTTGTCAGCCGGATAAGTGCATGAATATGGTCGTCACATATTGCGAGTTGCTCAATTTTAATAAAAAATCTCTTCGAAAATTTTTTAATCGTCCTTTGACAGATTTGAAAAACGACCGGAGAACGCAGTCCTTTACGAAGCTTGGACTTGTCGGCCTTGAAAACAAGATGAACTGCTGATTTTGTTGAGAGTGGCCGCGCCCCTCTTCCCGCACGTAAGTTCCGCAAAGCTCCTCCATGCACATACCTGTTCTTCGCATCTGCCTTATAGAATGTAAATTGGTGACCCATACTCTTTCTCCCTTTTCCAGAGGGATGTAGCAAAGCTAGGGCTCAGGTCAGATTCGATTATTAAAATCTCAGGTCCGGAATTCGTTAGTTGAGAGTCAACTTTCGCCTGGGGCTTTCGCTTTAATTTCAAGGGCATGCAGCCCTGTTTTAAATTCAGTCTTTAAAAGGTCCATCACCATTCGCTGGCGATCAATTCGTGACTGTCCGGTAAACGCTTCACTGGTTATAGTCAGTTTATAGTGGGTTTCGCCGGTAAAGCCTGCAGAGCCAAGGTGCTCGGCATGGCCTGCATGCTTCTGGCTATCGTTTTTAAGTTCCAGCTGAATTGGCTTCAGGGCCTGCATCGCAGTTGTTATACGTTCATCGCGGGTATTCATAATTTACTTCTGAATTTTTTTAACAAGCGTTTCAACCTGAGCTTTGGCAATTTCAAGACCCATTTTAGCAATCGAAAAAACACCTTTTTCATCAAGTTTCTTTTCAACTTCTTTGGCTTTTTGCAAAGTCTGAGAGGCCACAATTTCCGCTACCGGATGTCCGATTCCCAGATCGGTAAAATCGCCCTCGTTTTTCCAGTCAGTCGCTACTTTTTCAGCGACATCGAAAGCTTTTGGAGCCTTTGCCCGCAAAAGATCACTATAGGGGAACTCGATTGTAACTTTTTCTTTCGGTTTAACTTCTGGTGGGTCATTATTATCGCCATTATTTTCATTTTCTTGAATCATTTCAACCTCTATGCGAATATCCTAGCATGATAAAAATAGTAGAGGAAAATAAATTTTTTATAGTACTGAATAAACCCGAAGGCTACAGCGTTCACAACCAAAGTCCGTCCGTGGTGGAGTACCTGAAAAAAGCCAGTAAAGCCGTACACTTTGTTAACCGCCTCGACCAGGAAACCTCGGGGCTGATGATCGTTGCAAAAAAACCCGAATACCATGAATTACTGGCAGAATCCCTTGAAACCGGCCAGAAGTTTTACCGCGCATTACTTCGCGGCACCTGGGACAAACCCGCTAAAGAAGTTACGTGGGCATGGGCGATTTCGGATAAAGCCGAAGGCCGTCAGAACCCGAAGGGCATCAGTGCCGACCGGCTGGACGCACAGACAAAAGTGGAAGTTGTCCGAACCAATAAGTTTTTCACGGAAGTGTATATTGAACTTTTAACCGGCCGCCAGCATCAGATTCGAAAACATGCGGCCATTGCCAAACATGCCATTGTTGGCGATTCAAGATACAGTGATAAGAAATACAACGACAACATTGCAAAACTCTACAGTTTAAAACGCATGCATCTACACGCTGAAAAACTGGAATTTGATTTCGAAAATAAAAGTTATTCTTTTGAAACTAAATATTCTTTAAGTGAGTTTTTCAAAGATTAAACAGTCTTATCGCCGAGTTTTTTAAGAAAATTTGTTACAAGACTATCGCGGGCCTCGCCCGAAACCGGACGCGCTCCGTGCTCGTAATTATCATATAGATTTTTTGAACAATCCGATAAAAAACGGGATGCGAATACCGGTTTAATCTGCCCCATTTTCTTTCGTTGACGGCAATAAGTTAAAACAAGATTCTGCTGGGCACGCGTAATTCCTACATAAAAAAGCCTGCGCTCCTCATCGATGTCGCCGCCTAAGCGTTTGTGCGGCAGCAGATCTTCTTCGATCCCAACCAAGATGACTACCGGAAACTCAAGCCCTTTTGAAGCGTGAATCGTCATCAGTTGAACCTGATTTTTTTCAGTGTCTTCATTGGTATCGTCACGCAACATCATGGCATCGATAAATTCTTTCAGCACGGGCACGGTAGGCTGGCGCTTATTAACGAAAGATTCAATAATCCGACCGACTATTTCCACGACCTGCCACTTTTTTTCAAAAACGTTGCCTTCAGGCGATTGCTGCGAAAGGTAGTCGCGGTAGCCGCTCTCGCGAACCAGAAAAATAAAGCGTTCGGAAATTGTTTTTCCGGCTGTTTCATCTTCTAGCAAGCGCTGCGGAAAAACCCAGAGCCATTTTAAAAGGGCCTCGATGGTTTCACCGGTTTTATCCGGTACTCCGGCTTCTTTCCATTTTTGGCAGGCGGTCTGAAAATCACACTCATTTTTCTCAGTAAATTCAGTTAAGCGGTCGAGTGTGGTTTCGCCGATTCCCCGAGGAGGCGTGTTGATAATGCGCCGGAGGCTGACTTCATCGGGCCAGATGGCCTGCTTGATATAAGCCAGCCAGTCTTTGGCTTCCTTTCGGTCAAAAATAGATATCCCGCCCGAGATCGCATATGGAATCTGCGCCCGTCTGAAGGCCGACTCGATAAATCCGCCCTGCGTATTCGATCTGTAAAGAATGGCCAGATCCGCAAACTGAAAATTCTGGGTTCTGAAATTCTGAATTTCACGCACGACGAAATCGG
>JANOJH010000845.1:0-1479 GCA_031408135.1 Bdellovibrio sp.
GTATCGGGCCAGTACGCCAGAGCATCCAGCGAACCACGGTCGCAAACAATCAACGCATCCGGATGCGTTTTACAGCGCAAAGCCTCAACTTCGCGTTGAGTATAATAAATGGCTTTTTGGGCATGAAAAAAACCATCATAATTTTTCACACGCGGAAAACCGCCGCGATACAGAATCGATGCCGCTTCAGGAACAATTTTCACTTTTGGTGCCAGCTCTTTTTTCAGAGCCTCAATCAGCGTGGTTTTTCCACCCGAAGGCCCGCCGGTAACTGCAACTTTTACATTCATAATTTAAACCAGGCTTTTCACGATAGCATCGTGACCGATCCACGCCACCGGCGCCTTCGGTTCTATCGCTTCATGCAACATAATGTAACCACAGCCTTTAAACACTAGTTCGCTAAGTGTCGCCGTCATCAACGATTTTTCATCTTTATGTAAGGCGATAATGCTATCTGAAGTGTGTAAAGCCGCTTCCAGCTGATCTTTCTGCGAATGATGAGGCCAGCCTTCAAACTTGCTGGTCTTCTGAAAAGTCTCACTTGATAGAAACCCGTCTACAAGCGCAAAAACCTGATTCATTGTTGAATCTTCCTTAAGTGCGATTTTGCATTCGTCTTTCATCTTAGCAGTGATCGGGTGAGCGGGGGCCTCACGCTCGAAAGAACGAATCAGATTATAAAGCGGAATTTCAACACCCTGAAAGATCGAACTTGAATTCGTTAAAATCTCGGGGCAGTTGTAAACGCAGGTTTTAACACCCTTTTGCGCCCACGCTTTTGAATAATTTTCGAGCTCAATTTTGGCCCAACCCTGAATATACGGTGCATAGGATTGCCACTGATACTCATCTTTAATGATAATTTCAGTACCGTGATAACCATAAGCCACGTAACTGACGCTACCACCTTGCGCTTTTATTTTTTCACGCAACGTTGTTGATTCATCCACCAGCACATTAAATGTTTCAGCGGTCACTTCATGAAAATTCTGTTGCAACAACTGGCCAATACCACTATTCCAGAAAATATCAGACGCAATAAAACGATCGCCTGTGCCTTTGAACACACGATTCATCAACGGCATTACGATTTTGCATCTTGGAACGCCACCGGCCATTAAGTGCGCAAAATGCACATGGCGCCCCGGAGTTACGTACTGCTCAAGTTCCTTTAAAAATTTTATCACTTCCTTTTCACCGGAAAAATTCTGCTTTTCCTTAATCTGTTTTACCCTGAACTTAACAATTTTGGTAATCAGGCCAAGAGGCATGGGTTTGTCAATCGGAAATTGAACGGAACCTTTTCCCTGTTTATATTTGGAAAGTTCTTTTTCAAATTTTTTATGTCCGCCTGGTGTGGCATAAAATCCTATATGATTTTTAAAAGCGGCAAAATAAATCAGGTAAACACCATTGAGTTTGAATGTTGGAATTGCATAACTGATTGATTCTTCAGTATCGGGTGATGCCTTTTTG